>NZ_SRLV01000059.1:0-52057 GCF_006518205.1 Myxococcus sp. CA005
TAACGAGCCTGTCCCCTCCCCGCCCCCGCCTGCCATTCCACGTAGAGCGGCACCGCGACCTCGGGGCCATACTCCGTTCGCAGCTCGCGGCCGGCCCCCACGCCCAGCACCGTCTCAACCTCGGGTGAGACCGACACCACCATGCCCTGGCCCCACCCTCGCCGCTGCTCCAGCCGCAGCGCGCGGCGAGGTGAGCGCCCTGCATCGAGCAGTGCCGTCGCCACCACGTCTCCCTCCGCATGAGGGACTGTTGCCTGGCCCCATGCGCCAAGAAGACAGGTTGCGACGAGCAGGAGGACGGGCACCAGGAGGCTCCAAGGAAGGACAGGCGCCATGCCCCACTGCATACGCCATGCTCAGAGGTCTTCCTCTCGTGCACGCCCCCGAGCCGTCCAGAATGAGAGACCCTTCGAGTGAAGCATGGGCTGCGCCGCGCCAGACGCGGATGCGCCGTGTCGCGTTTCATTCACAGCAAAGCGCGCCTGCGACGAGCCACTTTCCGCAGGCCTTGATGTCTCATGCGATGAGCTTGAATGCGGGGGACAAGCCGCCTGCCCGCCAGCCTTGAGGTCCCATCCGGCCTCTAGCGGCACCTTTTCGAGCCACAGGTCGCCTTCCTACACGCCCTGATGTCTCACCCGGCATGCCTGGTGGCGACGAGCGCCTGGACCACGGGCCCATTCCCGCATGCCCGATACCTGGCATGGCATGCGCCGATGTCCGTCGCGCCTCGCCGTGACGTGAGCGGCGAATCATCCCCTTGTCACCTCGCGGGACGCGCGTCCGGCGCACAACACTCACTCGGTACCCGACGCCCATCCCGCACAACCGCTCGCCTGCTTTCATGCATGCGACGCCAGCCTCGTCCGTGAAGGCTCCGCGCCGACATGTGGAGTGAAAGGGCACGCTGCCCCACAACCCACACGAGCATTGCTGCTGCCGGGCGCCGGGGAAATGACCGTTCAGGCGTTCACTACCCTTCGTGCAGCCGGTGTGCGCCTACCCCCGTGGGCGAGGGCCCTTATAATCAAGATGCCTTTTCACCCCGTGGAGGGGGTGCGCCTTCGGGTGTTCCACCCCTGACACGAGCGTAACGCGCGGTCCCACTCCGCGGCGGGGTCCCGAAGGGGCAGCAGGGCTGTCGTGCCTGGGACCTCGTCGGGGTGGGTGTGGAATGGCAGTCATGCCCTCCAGGTTGACCATTTTGGCCCCCCTGTCGGCGCGGCTTTCCGCGTCCCCGGGTGGCTCCGAGGGAGAGACATGAAGGACGCTGAGAAGGGTTCGTGGGTCTCCAGAATCGCCGCGCTGCAGGACGTGAAGACCTACGCGGAGCTCAACTGGGAAGGCTCGTTCGAGGAGTACCTCGAAATCGTCCGGCAGAACCCCAAGGTCACCCGCACCGCCTTCCAGAGGATCTACGACATGATCCTCAGCCACGGAAAGACGGAGTACATCGACAACAAGAAGAAGCTCATCCGCTACCACTTCTTCAGTGACGAGAAGTTCGGCGGCCGTGACGCCATCTTCGGGCTCGATGTCCCGCTCATGAAGCTGGTCAACGTCTTCAAGTCCGCCGCCCAGGGCTACGGCACCGAGAAGCGCGTCATCCTCCTCCACGGCCCCGTGGGCTCGTCCAAGTCCACCATCGCGCGCCTGCTGAAGAAGGGCACCGAGGACTACTCCAAGACGCCGGAGGGCGCCGCGTACACCTTCTCCTGGCTCACCGACAAGAAGGGCTCGGACGGCGCCCCGGTGAAGGAGAAGATGAAGTGCCCGATGAACGAGGAGCCGCTCAACCTCATCCCCCGGGAGTGGCGTTCCAAGATCTACGCCGAGCTGTCTGCGCCCGAGTCCGGCTACACCATTCCGGATGGCTCCGAGCTGTGCCCCGCCTGCCGCTTCGTCTTCAAGGACCTGATGACGCAGTACCAGGGCGACTTCGCCAAGGTCATGAGCCACATCCGCGTCAACCGGCTCGTCTTCAGCGAGAAGGACCGCGTGGGCATCGGCACCTTCCAGCCCAAGGACGAGAAGAACCAGGACTCCACTGAGCTCACCGGTGACATCAACTACCGGAAGATCGCCGAGTACGGCTCCGACTCCGACCCGCGCGCCTTCAACTTCGACGGCGAATTCAACATCGCCAACCGCGGCATCATCGAGTTCGTCGAGGTGCTTAAGCTGGACGTCGCGTTCCTCTACGACCTGCTCGGCGCGTCGCAGGAGCACAAAATCAAGCCGAAGAAGTTCCCGCAGACGGACATCGACGAGGTCATCCTCGGCCACACCAACGAGCCCGAGTACAAGAAGCTCGAGAACAACGAGTTCATGGAGGCCCTGAGAGATCGCACGGTGAAGATTGACGTCCCGTACATCACCAAGCTGTCCGAAGAGGTGAAGATCTACGAGAAGGACTTCAACTCCCGTGCCATCAAGGGCAAGCACATCGCTCCGCACACGCTGGAGATGGCCGCCATGTGGGCCGTGCTCACGCGCCTGGAGGAGCCCAAGAAGCACAACCTGTCGCTGCTCCAGAAGCTCAAGCTCTACAACGGCAAGACGCTCCCGAACTTCACCGAGGACAACATCAAGGAGCTGCGCAAGGAGAGCAACCGCGAGGGCCTGGAAGGCATCTCCCCGCGCTACATCCAGGACAAGATCTCCAACGCCCTGGTGAGCGACAAGGGCGAGGGCTGCATCAACCCCTTCATGGTCCTCAACGAGCTGGAGGCCGGCCTCAAGACGCACTCCCTCATCAACAACGAGGACACGCGCAAGGGGATGAAGGAGCTGCTCACGTCCGTGAAGCAGGAGTACGAGGACATCGTCAAGAACGAGGTCCAGCGCGCCATCTCCGCAGACGAGGACGCCATCGCCAAGCTGTGCGGCAACTACATCGACAACATCAAGGCCTACACCCAGAAGGAGAAGGTCAAGAACAAGTACACCGGCCTCTACGAGGAGCCCGATGAGCGGCTGATGCGGTCCATCGAGGAGAAGATCGACATCCCCGATACCCGCAAGGACGACTTCCGCCGCGAAATCATGAACTACATCGGCGCGCTCGCGGTGGAGGGGAAGACCTTCAACTACCGGACCAACGAGCGGCTCCACAAGTCGCTGGAGCTGAAGCTGTTCGAGGACCAGAAGGACAGCATCAAGCTCAAGAACCTGGTGTCCTCCGTCGTCGACAAGGAGACGCAGGAGAAGATCGACCTGGTGAAGGACCGGATGATGAAGAACTACGGCTACTGCGAGATCTGCTCCACGGACGTGCTGAACTTCGTGGCCAGCATCTTCGCCCGCGGCGACGCGAAGGAGTAACACCAGAGAGGGGCGAGCCGTCGTGACCTTGAAGATCCACCAGGACCACTCCCGCTTCAAACAGATCGTCCGGGGGAAGATCAAAGCCAACCTGCGCAAGTACGTGCAGAAGGGCGAGATGATTGGGAAGAAGGGGAAGGACGCCATCTCCATCCCCATCCCCTTCATCGACATCCCCCGCTTCAAGTACGGACACAAGGAACAGGGGGGCGTCGGGCAGGGTGACGGCGACGTCGGCCAACAGCTCGGCCCCGGGGCGGTGGAGCCCGGCGAGGGCAAGCAGGCCGGCCAGGGCGAAGGCGACCACGCCATGGAGGTGGACGTCACGCTCGACGAGCTCGCCCAGATTCTGGGCGAGGAGCTGCAGCTGCCCAACATCGAGCGGCGGCAGAACGAGCGCATCATCACCCAGAAGATCCGCTACACCGGCGTCAACACCACCGGCCCGGAGTCGCTGCGGCACTTCAAGCGGACCTTCAAGCAGGCCCTGCGGCGGCAGATTGCCGCTGGCACGTATGACCCGGCGCGGCCCGTCATCATCCCCACGCGCGAGGACCGCCGCTACCGCAGCTACAAGCTCCAGGACCTGCCCGAAACGAACGCGGTCATCATCTACATGATGGACGTGTCCGGCTCCATGGGTGACGAGCAGAAGGAGATCGTCCGCATCGAGAGCTTCTGGCTCGATACGTGGCTGCGCCACCAATACAAGGGCCTGGAGGCGCGCTACATCATCCACGACGCGGTGGCGCGCGAGGTGGACCGCGACACGTTCTTCCACACCCGCGAATCCGGCGGGACGATGATCTCCAGCGCCTACAAGCTCTGCCGGGACATCATCCTGGCGGACTACCCGAAGAGCGCGTGGAACATCTACCCGTTCCACTTCAGCGACGGGGACAACTGGAGCGCGGACGACACGCGGCAGTGCATTGAAATGCTGCGCAACGACGTGCTGCCCAACGTCAACCAGTTCGCCTACGGCCAGGTGGAGTCGCCCTACGGCAGCGGCCAGTTCATCAAGGATTTGCGCGAGGCGGTGGGGGACACGCCCAACGTCGCGCTGAGCGAAATCGCGGACAAGGACGCCATCTATGCGTCCATCAAGGACTTCCTCGGCAAGGGCCGCTGACTTCAGCGGTCCTTCCCCACCGGAGCGACTGCCCGATGCCCAAGAGCCTCCCCCCTCGCCTCGCCTCGCTCCGCGACGAAATCCATGGCTACGCCAAGGAGTTCGGCCTGGATTTCTTCGACACCCACTTTGAGATGGTGTCCTACGACGAGATGAACATGGTGGCCGCCTACGGCGGCTTTCCCACCCGCTATCCCCACTGGCGCTGGGGCATGGAGTACGAGCAGCTCGCCAAGGGCTACGAGTACGGGCTGAGTAAAATCTACGAGCTCGTCATCAACAACGACCCTTGCTACGCCTACTTGATGGAGAGCAACCCAGAGGTGGACCAGAAGCTCGTCATGGCCCACGTCTACGGTCACTGCGACTTCTTCAAGAACAACTTCTCCTTCCGGCACACCAACCGCCGGATGATTGATGAGATGGCCAACCACGCCACGCGGGTGAGGCGCTGGGTGGACAAGATTGGCGTGGAGAAGGTCGAGGACTTCATCGACCGGACGCTGAGCCTGGAGAACCTCATCGACCAGCACGCGCCGCACATCCGGCGCAACCCGGACCCGAAGAAGGCCGAGGACGAGCTCAAGGCCAACGAGCGCGTGGAGGGCTTCAAGGTGGACCGCGAATACATGCGCGGCTACATCAACCCGTCCGAGTTCCTCGACTCACAGCGCAAGAAGGTGGAGGACGAGAAGCAGCGCGCCAAGAAGTTCCCCGAGCGCCCGCAGCGCGACGTGCTGCTCTTCCTGCTGGAAGAGGCGCCGCTGGAACCGTGGGAGGCGGACATCCTCGCGATTCTGCGCGACGAGGCCTACTACTTCGCGCCCCAGGGCCAGACGAAGATCATGAACGAGGGGTGGGCCAGCTACTGGCACTCCACCATCATGACGCGCCGGGCCCTCAAGGACGACGAAATCATCGACTACGCGGACCACCACTCCGGCACCATGGGGACCCGCCCTGGCGCCATCAACCCGTACAAGCTCGGCATCGAGCTGTGGCGCGACATCGAGGAGCGGTGGAACAAGGGCCGCTTCGGCAAGGAGTGGGACGAGTGCGATGATTTGCGCGCGCGCCGCGCCTGGGACAAGAAGCTGGGCGCCGGCCGCGAGAAGATCTTCGAGGTCCGCAAGCACTACAACGACATCACCTTCATCGACACGTTCCTGACGCCCGAGTTCGCGATGGAGCAGAAGCTCTTCGTGTACGGCTTCAACGACAAGCGCAACTCGTGGGAGATCCTCGACCGCGAGTTCAAGAAGGTGAAGAACAAGCTCCTCCAGGGACTCACCAACTTCGGCCAGCCCATCATCGAGGTGGTGGACGGCAACTTCGAGAACCGCAGCGAACTGCTGCTGGCGCACCGCCACGACGGACAGGACCTCAAGGGCGACTACGCCCGCGAGACGCTGCGCAACCTCCAGTCCCTGTGGCGCCGGCCCGTCAACATCCTCACGCGGTACGACAACAAGGGCGTCATTCTCCGCTTCGACGGGCAGAGCCACTCCGAGCGGAAGGTGGAACTCTGAGCAGCCGTGCCCGCCCCGGGCGGTGCGCCAAAGATTCACCGACGGCATCGCCTGTTCGAAGTAGCGCGGGTCCGCGGACACGGGCCTCGTCGATGCGCCGGAGGCCCTGAGGACACCGGGTGGGCAGCGTCTCCCGCTGGGGGCGAAGGGAGGCCGGGCCAGGCGCTCCTCGGTGGCTTCAAGCAGCCAGGCAGCCGAGCCCGGAAATTTCCCGGCCCTTCGCTGGGCGAGCGCCAGGGTGTCCACTACACTCGGCCGCCGCCCCATGAGAATCGCTCCCCTGCTCTGCCTGGCCGCCGCGCTGCTGGCTTCGACGTCCGAAGCCGCGGTCCGTCACGTCATCAAGAACCGCCGTATCGAGCCGCGCCAGACGCTCGCGCAGGCGCTGCACGACGCGCAACTCCCGGACGCGCAGGTGGCCGCCGTCATCTCCGCGCTGGAGGGCGTGTTCGACTTCCGCAAGTCGCGCGTGGGCGACCAGTTGCGGCTCGTCATCCGCGACGGGGAGCTGGACTTCTTCGACTACCGCCAGAGCATGGTGGACGAGTGGCAGGTCCGCCGCGACGGCGAGAAGTACGTGGGCAGCAAGCGCGCCATCGAGGTGGAGAAGCAGGTCGCCGTGGTGGCGCTGGAAATCCAGTCGTCGCTGTACGAGGCGGCGGTGGCCGCCGGCGAGGACCCGGCCATCGGCATGGTGCTGGCGGACGTGTTCGCCTGGGACATCGACTTCTACCGTGACGTGCGCAAGGGCGACACGGCGCGCGCGCTGGTGGAGAAGTTCGTCTCCAAGGGCCGCCTGCTGCGCTACGGCGACGTGCTGGCGGCGACGTACGCGGGCGGCCTCGTGGGCAATAAGAAGGTGTACCGCTACGTGCTCCCGGACGGGCAGCCCAACTACTTCAACGAGGAGGGCGCCAGCGCGAAGAAGACCTTCCTCAAGACGCCCCTGAAGTACGCCAACGTCACCAGCCGCTTCGGCTCGCGCTTCCACCCGGTGCTCAAGTACCTCAAGGCCCACAATGGCGTGGACTACGGCACCCCCATCGGCACCCCCGTGTGGGCGGTGGCCGACGGCACGGTGACGCAGGCGGGCTACGCGGGCGCCGCCGGCAACATGGTGGTCATCCGCCACGCCAACGGCTTCGAGACGCAGTACATGCACCTGTCGCGCTTCGGCGAAGGCGTCCGCGCGGGCGCCCGCGTGCGGCAGAAGCAGGTCATCGCCTACTCCGGCAACACAGGCCGCTCCACCGGGCCGCACCTGCACTTCGGGCTCAAGCGCAACGGCCAGTACACCAACCCGCTCAACCAGCAGTTCCCCCGCGCGGACCCACTGCCCAAGGAGCTGCTGCCGGACTTCCTCGCCAAGGCGCAGGAGCTGACGGGGCAGATGGAGGCGGTGTCCGTGGCCGCCGTCGCCGGGCAGGCCGCAGCGATGCCGTGACGCTGTGACGCGGTGCGCGGCCCCTCCGTGGGACGCGCGCCGCGGGTCTACTCCCAGGTGATGACGTAGTCAGCGCCCGTCACGCCGCGAGGCGTGCCCACCACCCGGCTCTTGCAGCCGACGACGCTCAGGGCCTCCTTCAAGACGCCCTCGTGGTACTGCACCGGCTGCATGTCCCCGTGGAAGGCCAGGCGCACCTGCTTGTCTCCCAGCACGGCGAATTCGCGCCGGCCGTAGCTCACCAGCGTCGAGTACGCGGTGGGTGCGTGGGAGAGGAGCCGCTTGGGGTCGCCCTTGCCGATGAGCCGGTTGAGCGTCTGCCCCACCGTGGACTGGAAGAAGTGCGTGACGGCCGCGGCCCCGCAGGCCCGCACCGCGTCCTCCATGGAGCCGTAGACGGGCGTGAGCGCTTCCGACGTCGCGTACAAGAGGCGCAGGGCATCAATGGCCGGGTAGGAGAAGAAGTCCACCGGGGAGCGCTTGAAGAAGGGCTCACGCAGGCGAGTGGCCGCCTCCACACCCAGCTTCTTCTCTGTCAGGTTGAACACCGCGTTGAAGACGAGCCCGCGCACCGTGTCGTCGGGACGGATGACGGCCAACCGTTGTTCGAGGTCGTTCTGCGGAAAGCCCATGGCGGATGGATCTCTACATCAATCCGTCTCCGGGTTGGCGCGCCATCCACCGGCAGGCAGTCCGCCGCCCTTCCAGGTGAGCTGTCCCCAAGGGCCGGGACGCGCTTTACCGGTGCGATGCGAGACACGGCTGCGCTAGCCTGATGCACCTTCGCGAACCCGGGAAACCCCGGTGCCCGCGAAACCATGAACCCGCAGCAACTCCGTCCAGAGATACCCAGCGCCATGGCCCCTCCTGCCTCCGCCTCCCAGCCGCCCCGCCCCGCCCAGCCGGCCACGACTGACGACAGCGGGCTCGGGCACGACGCGGCCAGCTTGCGCCGTTCCTTCCTCGACCACGTCCGCTATTCGCGCGGAAAGAACTACGAGTCGTCCACCCCCCATGACCGCTTCATGGCGCTGTCGCTCGCGGTGCGTGACAGGCTGGCAGACCGGTGGGTGAAGACGTCGCGCACGTATTACGAAAAGGACGTCAAGCGCGCCTATTACCTGTCCGCCGAGTACCTGCTGGGTCGGGCCCTGGGCAACAACCTGCTGAACCTGGGGATGTACGAAGCGGCCTCCGAGTCGATGCAGGAGGTGGGAGTTGACCTCACCAACCTGCTGGAGATGGAGCCGGACGCGGGCCTGGGCAACGGCGGCCTGGGCCGCCTGGCCGCGTGTTTCATGGAGTCGCTGGCCACACTGGCCTACCCCGGCATGGGGTACGGCATCCGCTACGAGTTCGGCATCTTCACGCAGGACATCGTCGACGGGTACCAGGTGGAGCGCGCCGACGAGTGGCTCAAGTTCGGCAACCCGTGGGAAATCGTCCGGCCGGAGAAGGCGGTGCCGGTGCGCTTCTTCGGGCGCGTGGAGCACCACCAGGGCCCGGATGGCCGTCCCGTGGCGCGCTGGGTGGGCGGCAAGACGGTGGTGGGCGTTCCGTATGACACGCCCATCGCCGGCTACCACAACAACACCGTCAACACGCTGCGGCTGTGGCAGGCGCGCGCCTCCGAGGAGTTCGACCTGCTGCTGTTCAACGCGGGCGACTACGAGCGCTCGGTGGTGGAGAAGAACGACTCGGAGGTCATCTCCAAGGTCCTCTACCCCAACGACGCGTTCCAGGCCGGCAAGGAGCTGCGGCTCAAGCAGCAGTACTTCTTCGTCGCGTGCTCCATCGCGGACATCGTCCGGCGCTATCTGAAGAACCACACGGACTTCAAGGACTTCTCCCGCAAGGCAGCCATCCAGCTCAACGACACGCACCCGGCCATTGGCGTGGCGGAGCTGATGCGCGTGCTGGTGGACGAGAAGCGCCTGCTCTGGGACGAGGCGTGGACGATTACCCAGGAGACGTTCGGCTACACCAACCACACGCTGCTGGCCGAGGCGATGGAGAAGTGGCCGGCGACGCTCTTCGAGCGGCTGCTGCCCCGCCACCTGGAAATCATCTACGAAATCAACTCGCGCTTCCTGCGGCAGGTGCAGATTCGCTACCCGTACGACCAGGAGAAGATGCAGCGGATGAGCCTGGTGGAGGAAGGGGCCGAGAAGAAGATTCGCATGGCCCACCTCGCCGTCGTCGGCAGCCACAGCGTCAACGGCGTGGCCGCGCTGCACACCGACCTGCTGCGCCGGGACGTGCTGACGGACTTCGCGTCCATGAACCCGGAGCGGTTCAACAACAAGACGAACGGCGTGACGCCGCGCCGCTGGCTGGCATGGTGCAACCCCCGCCTGTCCAAGCTGATTACGTCCCGCATCGGCGAGGGCTGGGTCACGGACCTGGACAAGCTGACGAAGCTGGAGGCGCACGCGGAGGACCCGGAGTTCCGCAAGGCCTTCCGTGAGGTGAAGCGCGCCAACAAGGAAGACCTGGCCCGGCACATCCGTGACTTGCGCTGGGTGCAGCTCAATCCGGACGCCATCTTCGACGTGCAGATCAAGCGCCTGCACGAGTACAAGCGCCAGCTCCTCAACGCGCTGCACATCGTGGCGCTGTGGATGAAGGCGCGCAGGGATCCGTCCACCATCATCCACCCGCGGGCGTTCATCTTCGGCGCCAAGGCGGCGCCGGGCTACCACCTGGCGAAACTGACCATCCGGCTCATCAACGGCATCGCCGAGGTGGTGAACAGCGACGCGGGCACCACGGGCCTGCAGGTCGTGTTCGCCCCCAACTACCGGGTGAGCCTGGCCGAGCGCATCATCCCCGCCGCGGACGTGTCCGAGCAGATCTCCACCGCGGGCATGGAGGCGTCCGGCACCGGCAACATGAAGCTGATGCTCAACGGCGCGCTGACGCTGGGCACGCTGGACGGCGCCAACGTGGAGATTCGCGACGCGGTGGGCGACGAGAACTTCTTCCTCTTCGGCCTCACGGCGGACGAGGTGATTGCTCGCAAGCGCGAGGGCTACCGCCCGCGCGACGAGTACAACCAGCACCAGGAGCTGCGCGAGGCGCTGGACCTGATTTCCACCGGCTTCTTCTCGCCGGAGGACAAGCACCTCTTCAAGCCGCTGGTGGACAGCCTCCTCGAGGAGGACCGCTACCTCATGCTGGCGGACTTCCCGTCGTACATGGCGAAGCAAGAGGACGTCGCGCACGCCTACAAGGACGCGGACGGCTGGGCGCGCAAGTGCATCATCAACGTGGCGCGCGGCGGCATCTTCTCCTCGGACCGGACCATCAAGCAGTACGCCGAGGAGATCTGGCGCATCCAGCAGACGCCGGTGGATCCGTGAGCACAGGGCCCGCATCCCCTTCCCTCCCGGCCGGTGACGACGCCGACCGGAGGGCGCTGGAGGACGTGGTGCGGGCATTCACCGACGCCTTCAACCGCGACGACCTCGATGCGGTGATGGCGTACTTCACGCCGGACGCGATGTACGAGACGTACGACGGAAAGCTGTGCCGGGGCCTCGCGCAGGTGCGCGAGGCCTTCGCCGCGCAGTTTCGCGGTGACTTCGGGCGCATCCGATTCCTTACCGAGGACATGGTGGTGGATGCGCCCGCGGGCAAGGTGGTGTTGCGCTGGCGCTGTCAGCACGAGGTGTCCGCGCGCCGCGGCCCGCGCCAGCTCATGTACCGGCTGATGTACGGCCAGCACTTCGGCTGGTACGGGCTGGACGTCCTGCACTGGGAAGCAGGACGTCTGCGCGAGAAGCGGACGTATGCCCAGGCCGGGCTGCCCCTGGTGCGACGTGGGAGGCCTTGAGGTCAGGCCGGGACGGGCTCAGTAGCTCCAGTTCCAGCACGCGCCGTAGGCCGTGCGCTCGCAGATGGTGTTCGCCACATCCTGGCAATTGCCCCAGTCGACGCCACCTGCGAACTCCCACAGAGCAGATGGCGCCAGGGATGTAGCCCTCACAGATGGCCTGCGCCGCCGTGGTCAGCGTCGAGCCGTCGGCATCCTCCAGCTCCGCTCCGCCGCACGCGCTGACGAGGAATCCGAGCGAAACGCTGGCAAACAAGGTCATCGCCTACTTCATGGTGTCTTCCCGGAGAACAATCCAAATCAGAACACAAACACTCACGAATTCGCCCATCACCTTCGTTACACGGAAAACATCCGCGGCGTCCGCTGCGCTTCAGCGGACATCCGAGGCTTCCAGCTCCGCTCAAGGGACTGGAGGGTGATTGGCATTGGAGTCGTCACGTCCGAGGACCTGGCGGCATGAGATTGCAAGCCAACCGGGTGCTGGGAGCGAGTGCGGCCATCCTGGGGCTGCTCTTGGGATGGCGGATTCTCCCCGTGGGACAGACTGCTGGCGCGCCCCCCGCCCCTGGCCCCGTGAGCTCCCAGGGCCGCAGCGGTCCAACGCTCGTGGGGGCCCCGGCGAGCCGTCCGCCCATGCCCGGCGCCGTCAACGCAGCAGCCCCGGCGGCAGAGTCCCTGGCCTTGGAGTTGGAGGTGCTGCGCCTCTCGCTGCTCGAGCGCTTTGGCTCGCGCCTGCACGAACCGTCCGTCCAGCTCCGGATGCTGGAGCAGCTCATGCGGTATTTCCAGACGCGCTCACCGGACCGGTGGAGAGAAGAACTCCAGACATTCCTCCGCAGAGCCTTTCCCGGCCAGTACGAAGCGCTGGCCACCCTGCTGCGCGACCGTCTGGACTACGAGAAGTGGGTAAAGGACAACGACGCCTACCTGCGAGGGTTGGACTCGAAGCAGCGCCGTGCCGCCGTTTGGGACGCGCGCAACCGCCTCTTCGGGAAGGAGACGGCGCAACGCCTCTGGGCTTCGGAGCTGAAGCACCACGCGCTGGTGGACGCGCTCCAGGTGATTGATGCGAGGCAGGACCTGCCCCTCTCGGAGAAGCTGTCTGCCTACAAGGCGCGGCTGGGAGAGGTCTACGGAGACGGGGCACCAGCGCAGCTCTCCCGGCATTCGCAGGAGACGATGAATCGCTTCCTGGCGCTGCCCTCCGTCCAACGTGAGCTGACGGGCATGACACCGGCCGAACGCGCGCGCAGCCTGTGGGCCGTGCGCCAGGAGATGGGGCTGAATGACGAAGCGCTGCGGCGATGGGACGCGCTGGACCAGACACGGGATGCCCGCTGGGAAGCGGGGCTCCGGTACATGGCGGAGCGCGCGACCCTGGCACGGACGCTCTCCGGCGATGCGCTGGAGGCCCGCCTCCAGGAGGTGCGCGCCCGCTACTTCGGCACCGAGGCGGACGTCATCGCCCAGGAAGAGGCCAGTGGCCTCTTCCGCTTCACGCGCCCCCGGCAGTGGGGGCGCAACTGAAACGCGGACGGGACGTCACGCCGCCTGATTGAGCCACTCCTCATAGGCGCGGAAGTCGTAGTCGCGCCCCAGGAAGGCATTCACCAACCGGGCCGCGTCGTCGGAACCACCCGGCTCCAGCACCGCGCGCCGGTAGGCCTGGGCGGGCTCCGGGGACAGCATCCCCTTCTGCTGGAACACCGTGAACAGGTCCTTCGCGATGACGAGCGACCACATGTACGTGTAGTAGTTGGACGAGTACCCGTCGAGGTGGCCGAAGGAGAGGTGGAAGTAGGTGCCCTCCACGTACGGGAAGGGCGTGAACTTCCCCTGAAGCTCGCGCACGAGCGTCACCGCGTCCACGCCCTCCGGCTTGCGCCGGTACAGCTCCAGGCTGAGCGCCGCGTAGAACATCTGCTGGCGCACCCACAGGCCCTTGCCGAACTCCTCCGCGCGGCGCATGCGCTCCACCACATCCGCGGGGATGGGCTCGTTCGTCTGGTAGTGCTTCGCGAACGTCTGGAGGCTGGCGGTGTCACGCGCCCATTCCTCCAGCATCTGCGACGGCGCCTCCACGAAGTCCCACTCCGTGCGCACGCCGGACACGCCCGCCCAGCGCGTGTGGCCGCCGAAGATGTGGTGCAGCAGGTGGCCGAACTCGTGGAAGAAGGTCTCCACGTCGCTGTGCTGGAGCAGCGCGGGCTCCGCGCCAGGACGGGGGAAGTTGCAGACCAGCACCCCTTCCGGCAGCCTCCGTCCCGACTTCCCGCTGGTCAGCGTGAACTGGGCCGCGTGCTTGTACTTGTCGTCGCGCGGGTGCATGTCCAGGTAGAAGCGCCCACGCAGCGTGGCGCCCTCGAACACGTCGTAGGCCTCCACGTCCGGGTGCCACACCGGCGCGTCCGCGACGCGGCGGTAGGTGACGCCAAACAGGCGCGCCGTCAGGTCGAGCACGCCCTGCTTCACGCGCGTGTACTCGTAGTAGGGCCGCACCACCTGCGAGTCGAAGGCGTACTGCTCCGCCTTCACGCGGTCCTCCAGGTACGCCTGGTCCCACGGATTGACGCGCTCGGCGCCAGGGACGTCACGGCGCTTGCGCTCCAGCAGCGTGGCGTAGTCGCGCTCCATGCGCGCACCGGACGCGGCGGCGATCTTCTCGATGAAGTCCGAGGCGGCCCCCTCGTCCCGAATCATCTTGTCCTCGGTCGCGTAGGCCGCCCAGTTCCGGTAGCCCAGCAGCGTGGCCAGCTCGTTCCGGCGGGACACCATGCGCTGCAGGACGTCCGCGTTGGCGGGGTGGCCGCGCTGGCGGAACACGCGCCACATCTGCTCGCGGGCCTGGGCATCCCGCGAGTACGTCATGAAGGGGACGATGTCCGGGTAGTCCGTGGTGATGCGCACCTTGCCGTCCGGCCCGGGCGGATGGGCGCGCACGTAGTCGTCGGGCAGGCCCTCCAGCGCGGACGGAGACAGCGCCTCCGTGCGCGTGTCCTGGCGGATGTTGCGACTGAACTCCTGACCGATGCGGACCAGCTCCTCCTGGAGCGCCTTCACCCGAGCGCGGGTGGCGTCATCCCGGTCCACGCCCGCGCGGCGGAACTCCCGCCGCACCTTCTCCATCCACTTCCTCGTGGCGGCGTCCTCGCCGGACAAGTCCAGCGCGGCCAGCACGTCATAGACGCCCCGGTCCATGCGGATGTCGTTGCTGAGCGTCTCCAGGGCCTGCTCGGCGGCCTCGGCGGCCTCGCGCATGGCGGCGTCCGGGTGCGCATGGCGGGCGACGCTGGCGCGGGCTCCCGCATCGTCGAGCGCTGCCGTGGCCTCGTCGTAGATCTCCAGCACCTCGCGCGTGACGTAGGGGGGGCGGAGGGCCTTGAGCTGGGCGATTCCCGCTCGGGCGGCGGCCATGGCCTCCTCACCGGCACGCGTGAATTCGGCCGGTGGGCAGGTGACGAGGCGGGCGGCGTCGGGGACTTGGCTCTCTGACACAATCTGCTCCTGGACGTGATGACGGCGAATATACGGCCGCAAAGGTAATGCGCCGGACGCCGGGGAGCAGCAGGGATTGGCGGCGGAAATGCGAGAGGCCGCCCGGCGCATGCACGCCCGGCGGCCTCCGTGGGAAACCCGGTGCTTCCAGCCCGGCTACGGCTGCTCTACCGGGCTCTGGGAGTTCTGTGGCTGACGGATGGCCCGGGTGACGAAGTCCGCGCTGTTGTTGTTCGAGTCCCAGCCGTTGCCGAAGGACGCATCAGCACTGCCATCCGCCATGGTGGCAGGGGTCGAGGTGCTCAGGGCCTTCCGCTCCAGGCTTCCGCCCACCGCGGGGTGAGAGGGCGCGGCGGTGCCTTCGGGCGAGTTCCCGGTGCCCCACGCAACCTTGTCTACCGCCACGTCATTGACGGCGGTCGTCAGCCCAGGACCGATACGAACATGGCCACCAGCCGTCGTGGACGACGAGACGTCGAACGAATAGCCCAGATCCCGCGCCACGGGGCCGCTGTAGTTGCCGCCCCCCAGCAGGAAGTACCCGTGGGCGCGGATGACAGTCCCGGAGGGGATGGTGACGGTGCCGGAGTACGAAGGCCCTGTCGCAGACCTGTACTGCACCAGCCAGCCGCCGATGTTCACGTCGGCGTTCGTCGGGTTGTAGAGTTCGATGAACTCATCGGTCGCCGCGGCACCGCCTCCGTTGCCGCCACTCACCTCGCTGATGACGACGTGATTGGCCACGGCTGGCGGCGGAACCACCGTCACCGTGCCGTAATTGCCCGTGCTTCCCTCCGCGACGACGCCGTCCTGGTCGCAGTACACCCACGCCTGGGCCGCCGCGGGCCCCTGGGTGAAACGGTAGCGGAAGCCGTAGATGTAGTTGCCCGGCGCCGCGATGTTCAGCGGAGCCACCCGCTCATCGTCGTTGCCCGGCGTGGCGAAGCCCGCGTTCGGCTCCGCCGTCACCCACGTCCACGAGGCAGGTGACGAGGCATCGGTTCCGTAGCCCAGCTCCGCCACGAGGTGCGGGAAGCCGTCGTTGCCGTTCTGGTTCCGAGTGCTCACCTGGGGCTCATAGAACTGGCTGTAGACAGACTCCGCGCGGCCCGCCCGGATGGGGGTAGCGAAGGACTTCGGATACTGAATGGCGCAGTGGTCCACCGGGCCGGTGATCTCCACACCGCAGGACGCGTTGGCGCCGCCCGGCGTGCCCCGTCCACCGCCAGGAAGCACTTCCTCCGAGTCACACCAGTACCAGGCGTGCTGGCTGGCCCGCGTGCCCACCACCACGGACGACAGGTTCATCGAGCGCCCCGTCGTCTGCGGGAAGGAGGCCGAGTACGCCACGTCATCCACCACGGTGGCGCCCATCTCGACGAAGAGGTGCCCCGAGTGGCCAAGCTCGAAGAGCGTGCTCCCGTAGCCGTACTGCGCCACCACGCCGCCGTTGGTGGCCTCATCCGTGTTGCTCGCGAGGACGAAGGTGCCCCGGCCCGGGACGACGAGCGGCCGGTCCCCGGTCGTCAGCACGCTGAAGTCCGTCTCACCGCCCGCGCCATTGTCGAAGCGGATGCGCAGGTTCGCGATGTCCCGCGGTCCGTCGACGGTGCTGGTCAGCTCGATGTACTCGGTGGTGTTCGCGTCCGGGCGGTGCATCACCTCGCTGATGACCAACTCACCCGCCACGGGCGCAGGCGCCGTGTCACACGCCCCCGCGACACAGACGCCGTCCTGCCCCGGGCAGACCTCCGGGGTGGCCGTGTACTGGCACTCCGCCAGGCCCGCCGTCACCACGCACGCTTCCGCGTACGCCACACGCTGCACACCGTCCTCGTCACACTCCGGCGCGCGCGGCGCGCAGACGATATCGCCGCAGGGGCCCGGCACCGAGATGGAGACGAACGCCACGGTGCTGCCGTTGTTCGAGCCGTCGAAGACGCGGAGCGCGAAGTACCAGGTGGCCGCCTGGGACGGCGGCAGCGCGTGAATCACTTCCTCCGCCTGTCCCGGCGCCCGTGGCGCCGCCGTGGGCACCTCGCTGGCGAGCGCGAAGCTCTGCGGGTCCATGGGCCCCGCGCTGTAGCGCAGCTCGTAGCGCGCGGCGTTGCCCACGACGCCGTTGTCTCCCGTGGCCAGCCACGTCAGGCGAACCGTCGTGTTGTCCACCAGGCTGGCGTTCAGAACGGGCTCGGCGGGCGCGACGTCGTCGGTGATGGTGACCATCGTGTCGACGGACGGCAGCGACGGGTTCTCCGTGGTCGCGGAGAGGACGAAGCTGCCCGCCTGGTCCACCGTGAGGTCGCTGAAGACGGCCACGCCCGCCTCCGGCGCCACCGTCAAGGTGCCGCCCAGCGTCACCCCGACCGCCCCCACCAACTGGAGCGTCACGGACGGCGCCGTGACGTTCGAGACGTTGCCGAACGCATCCTGCAAGGCCACCCGCGTCTCGGACAGCGGCTCCAGGACGGTGCCCGGCTCCGGAGGCGCGACGAACGCGAGCTGCACGGGCGCGCCCGCCTCCACGGTGAAGTCAGACGTACCGGACACCGGGGCATCGCCGTCCGTGAACGTCACCGACTGCGCTCCCGCCGTCTCGAAGGTGATGGTGAAGGTGTGCGCTCCCTGGTCCGCCGCAGTGTACACGTGCGCCGACAGGGGCGCAGCCTCCGGGTCCGTGGACGCGGGCGCCACCGTTCCCTGGTACGCCGTCAGCACGTTGCCGAAGCGGTCACGCGCGGAGACGGTGAAGGATTGAGGCTCGCCCGCGACGATGGACTTCGTCGGCCCCGCTACCGACAACGCCGCGAGGAGCCCGGGCTGCACCGTCACAGAGGCATTCCCAGTCAACGTCGCCGTCGTGGTGTCCGTGACGACGAGCTGCCCCGTGCCCACTGTGGCGAACTCCACATTGAAGAGGCGCTGACCGGCGTCCAACTCGGTGAAGGTGTAGTCCGAAGGCACGGTGGCCTGGGCGTCCCCTGGAATCTCGAAGTGGACGGTGCCCCGGTAGCCCGAGGCGAGGTTGCCGTGGACATCCCGCACCGACACGGTGGCCCCCACGGGCTCGCCCGCGCGGGTCGTCGATGAGTCCAACTGCACCGTCAACTGCACAGCGGGACCAGACAGGACCTGGGTGTTCAGCGCCGCCTCCAGCCCCGTGTTGCCCTCCTCCCGCACCGTCACCGAGCGCGCGCCGGAGGTCACCAGCGTCACCGAGAACGTGCGCTGCCCCGCGTCCTGCCCGGGAACGAAGGTGTAGTTCGCGGGCAGCGTCGCCTCAGGGTCACTCGATTCGAACTGCACCGTGCCCGTGTAGCCCGTGACGATGTTGCCGAAACCGTCGCGCGCGATGACGGTGAGGCTCTGCGCCTCGCCGGCCTCCACTTCGGCGGGAAGCGCGCTCAGCACCAACTCAGCGGCCGCACCGGTGCTCACCTCCACATCGAGCGTGTCGGTCAGCTCCGGCCGTGCCGTGTCCACCACGGCGACGCTCTGAGGCCCAGAGGTCAGCAGCCTCACGCCGCTGAAGGTCCGCTGGCCCGCATCCGCCACGGTGAACGTGTAGTCGCCCGGCAGCTCCGCCTCGGCGTCAGTGGACGAGAAACGCACCGCGCCGGTGTAGCCCGTGGCCACGTTGTCGAAGGCGTCATGGGCCGTCACCACGACGCTGCCCCCGGCGCCCGCGGCCACCGGCGAGACCAGGCCCGCGAGCGACAACCGGACGGCGTCGCCCGGCGCGATGGTGAACGCGTCGCTGGGCACCGGATCCAACCCCGTGGCCGACGCGACGAAGCGGTGCGTTCCCGCCTGCTCCACCACCACGCCCGAGAAAGTCGCCACGCCCGCGACCGCCGCCACCTGCAAGGGTGTGAAGTCGGGCTCGTCCTCCAGCGTGAGCGTCACCGGCGACGTGGCCGTCGTGACGACCTCTCCATCCTCATCCAACAGCGAGACGCGGAGCTCCGGTTGCGTATCGCCCGCGTCCCCATCCACGGGCTGCTGGGAGAAGACGAGCCGCGTGACGCCCTGCACCTGCGTCTGCACCATCAAGCTGGAGGAGCGGACCGCGTTGTCCTGGTTGTCCGCCACGCGCAGCGCCACGTAGTAGTTCGTGCCGGGCTGAAGGCCCGTGAGAACGGCGGACTCCTGCGTGCCAGCCTCCGCGGGCTCGCCCAGGCCGCCCACCGGCGTCGCCTGGTTGAAGTCCGCATCCGTCTCAATCGGGTTCAGCGAGTAACGCAGGGCATGCGACGCGGCCCGCCCCTGGTCGCCGTCATCACCCACCGCCGTCCAGGACACCGTAACGCTGTCGTGCGTGGCCGCGGTCGCGGCGAGGACAGGGATGGCGGGGAACACGTTATCGATGATGTCGATGTCCGTGCTCGTGGCGGGCGTCAGTCCATCCGCAGTGGCCTGAAGCTGGAAGCGGCCCTCCGTGTCCACGTGCACGCTGGAGAACGACGCCAGCCCCTCCATGGGCGCCACCTCGGTGACACCACGCAGTGGCGCGCCACCCGCCGGCACGAGGGACAGCGTCACCGAAGGTGCACCCACGGGCGTCCGGTTGCCATGCGCATCCTGGAGCACCACCTCCACGGCGGTCAGCGCGGCGCGAACGGACGCATGCGAGGGCACGCGCGCGAAAGCCAATGCCGAGGTCCGGTCCGCCGAGACGCGCACGTCCTGGCGCCCCGCCAGGCCCGCTTGCGCGGCGTCCTGCACGTCGACACGCTGGGTGCCCGCCCGCCGCAGGGTGATGCCCGTGAAACGGAAGCGGCCCGCGTTCACCTCCGTGAAGGTGTGCCCGCCCGGCAGCGTGGCCGTGGCGTCCGAGGACTGCACGCTCAGCGTGCCGCGATAGCCACTGGCGACGTTGCCGAACGCGTCACGCACCGTCACCTCCGCATCATGCGTGGAGCCCGCGATGGCGGTCTGCGGCAGCCCCGTCACCTCGACAGTGGCGGCGGCGGCCGGCGTCACGTCGAACGAAGGGCTGACCGCGCCCTCGACGCCGGTGGCCTCGGCCTTGAGTTGATAGCCCAGGCCCGCGCGCATCAGCACCACTTCCTGGAAGCGGGCGACGCCGTCCACGGCCTGAGCCCGGAGCGTGCCTCCCAGGGAAGCCCCACCCGGGCCAGCGGCCAGCGACAGCGTCACCTCCCCCGTGACGGACGAAACCGGGCGGCCGTCAGCGTCCCGGAACTCGACGTCCAGCCCGCCAATGGGTGCACCGGCTCGGGCCGACAGCGAGGCCGCCGCGAAGGCCAGCCTCGTGGCCCGCAGCGCGGTGAAGCCGACGACGGGACGCGAGCCCAGCACCACCGCGCCTCCCTCGGCATCCACCGAGGCCGTCACCCGCTTCGAGCCGCCTCGCGTGGACACCACGGACGCGGTGGCCACGCCCTGGGCATTCGTCCGGTCCGCGGGCTGCGTCACGGTGTTCCCGTCGCCGGAGACCTCCACCCGCACCGTGCGGCCCTCCATGGGAGCGCCGTCCTTCTGCCGCACCGTCACGGTGATGGTGACCCGGTCCACGCCGTCCGCCAGCACCTGCTCCACCCGGTCCACCTGCACCGTGGAGAGCGCCGCGTCGGGCAGAGACTTCGCTAGCGGCGGGAGCGGCGACGTGGCGCTGTCACCACACCCCACCAGCACAACGCCGAGGCACAGCACGCCCAACCCTAGCAACCGGGTGAGCGCGAGAGGACAACGGGACATGAGAGGCTCCGGGAACGAACGGACCCCGCACGGAAGAGAGCACTCGCGAGGTCCCAGTGCCTTCTACCAGACAAGTCCCTTCACCACGTAGACCTCCACCAGAGCTTTGCATCCCGGGTGGAACCCACGGGGCTATCATGACCCATGCCCCGTTGAGTGCGTCCCCGTTACATGCCGAGCGCGGCCATGAGCGCGCCGCCGCCCAGCAGGGACTGGCCACCGTCGCAGACCATGATGGAGCCGGTGATGTAGGACGAGCCTTCCGACGCCAGGAAGAGCGCGAGCTGGGCGATGTCCTGCTTCTTCCCGAAACGCTGGAGCGGCAGGGCCTGGGCGAGCTTGTCGCGGCCCTCGTCGCTGGGGGCGAGCCGGCGCATGCCTTCCGTGTCGTCGATGGGGCCGGGGGTAATCGCGTTGACGCGCACACCGGAGCCACCCCATTCAATGGCCAGCACGCGGGTGAGCATGTCCACGCCGGCCTTGGCGGCACAGACGTGGGCCTGCATGGCCATGGGGAGATACGCCTGGGGCGCGGAGATGTTGATGAGGGACGCGCCCGGCTTGCGCAGGTGCTCGAAGGCGGCGCGGCTGATGTTGAAGGTGCCCAGCACGTCGATGTCCATGACGGCCTTGAAGCCGTTGGAGGACATGCCCAGCGCGGGCGCGGGGAAGTTGCCGGCGGCGCCACACACGACGACGTCCAGCTCACCGTAGGCCTCGCGCACCGTCTGGAGGGCCTTCTCCACCGCGGCATAGTCCCGGACGTCGGCGGCCACGCCCATGGCGGTGCCGTGCGCCTGAAGCCCCTTCACCGCGGCCTCGAGCTTCTCCACGTTGCGGCCGTTGATGGCCACCTTGGCGCCCGCCTTCACGAAGGACTCGGCGATGCCTAGGTTGATGCCACTGCTGCCGCCAGAAATGAACGCCACCTTGCCCGCGAGCAGCCCGTCCCGGAACACGCCATCAGCCATTTGGACCCGTCTCCTGTGGAAGCAACCGGGCAGGGACTTGAACAAACCTGCCGCACTGCGTCCATGACGTTCGCCGGACGGACAGCGGAACCCGGGGCCGTGTGTTAGAGGTCGCGCCATGACCCGCCGCCGCCCCGAAATCCTCGCCCCCGCTGGGGACCTCGACTCGATGAAGGCCGCGCTCGCCAGTGGCGCGGACGCCATCTATTTCGGATTGGACGAAGGGTTCAACGCACGCGCACGCGCGGAGAACTTCTCGCTCGCCACCCTGCCGGAGACGCTGGCGCTCGTGCACCGCGCCGGCGCCCGCGCCTATCTGACGCTGAACACCCTGGTCTTCGAGCCCGAGCTCCCGGTGGTGGAGAACATCCTTCGCCGCATCGCCGAAGCCGGCGTGGACGCGCTCATCGTCCAGGACCCCGCGATTGCGCTGGTGGCCCGCGCGGTGTGTCCGCAGATGGAGGTCCATGCCTCCACGCAGATGACCATTTCGAGCGCGGAAGGCGCGCGCTTCGCGAAGGGCCTGGGCGCCACGCGCGTGGTGGTGCCGCGCGAGCTGTCCGTGGCGGAGATTCGCCGGCTGGCGTCGGAGACGGACGTGGAGCTGGAGGTCTTCATCCACGGCGCGCTCTGCATGTCGTGGAGCGGTCAGTGCCTCACCAGTGAGGCGTGGGGTGGACGCTCCGCCAACCGGGGACAGTGCGCGCAGTCGTGCCGGCTTCCGTACGACCTGGTGGTGGATGGCCAGACGCGGGAGCTGGGCGACGTGCAGTACCTGCTCAGCCCCAAGGACCTCGCGGGCGTCATGGCAGTGCCGCAGCTCGTGGAGATTGGCGTCCACTCGCTGAAGATTGAAGGCCGGCAGAAGGGGCCGCAGTACGTCGCCACGGCGGTGCAGGGCTATCGGCGCTGGGTGGACGGTGTGTCCGCGGGGACGCCGGACACGGGGGCGCTGCGCAAGGACCTGGCGGACATGACGCTGTCGTACAGCCGGGGCTTCTCGCACGGCTTCTTCGCGGGCTCGGACCACCAGACGCTGGTGGAGGGGCGCTTCCCGAAGCACCGGGGCGCGTACCTGGGCCGCGTGGAGTCCGTGCACGGTCGTGACGTGCGCGTGGTGGACGACACGGAGGGCCGTCCCTGGACGGGAGGGCTGGGCCAGGACGACGAGAAGGCGCGCCCGGATGCGCCCGTGGGCAAGGTGTCCTCTCCGCTGGAGACGGCGACACCGGTGCCGGCCGAGGTATCGCCCCGCCCCGGCATGGGCGTGGTGTTCGACGACGGGCATCCCGAGGACAAGCACGAGCCCGGCGGTCCGCTGTTCCGAGTAGAGCGCAAGGGCCGTGGCTGGGTGCTGGGCTTCGGCAATCCCGGTCCGGACATGGGCCGGGTGAAGCCGGGCCAGCGCGTCTGGATGACGAGCGACCCGGCCCTGGCGAAGCGCACGGAGGAGCTGCTGGGGCGCGGCGAGCCCGAAGGCCGCGTGCCTCTGGAGTTGACCGTGACAGGCGCCGCCGGTTCGCCGCTGACGGTGCTGGGCCGGGCGCGCGGTGGACACGTCTATTCGGTGTCCAGCGAGGTGGCGCTGGCCGAGGCGCGCGGTGGTGGCATCGACGAAGCGCTGCTGCGGGACAAGCTGGCGGCGCTGGGCGGAACGCCTTTCACGCTGACGGGGCTGGATACGTCCGGGCTCGCGGCGGGGCTCCATTTGCCGGTGTCGGAGATGAAGGCGCTGCGGCGCCGGCTGGTGGCGGAGCTGTCGGAAGCCGTGGCGCGCGGTCCGGTGCGGACCGTGAACGAAGGCTCCACGCTGGAGTCCCTGCGCGCGTCGCTGCGTGAGCGTGTGCAGCCGACGCCCCGCGCCGTGGAGGACGTGCGCTTGCTGCCGCTGTGCCGCACGGACGAGCAGCTCGAAGCGGTGATTGCCGCGGGGCTGCCCGAGGTCGAGCTGGACTGGATGGAGCTGGTGGGCCTGCAGCGCGCGGTGGAGCGTGCGCGCGCGGCGGGGCTGCGCGTGACGATTGCCACGGTGCGCGTGCAGAAGCCGGGCGAGGAAGGCTACGACGCGCGCATCGCGAAGCTGAAGCCGGACGCGGTGCTGGTGCGGCACTGGGGCGCGATGATGCACTTCCTGGAGCGCCCGCCCGCGCATGGGGAGACGCGCCCTGCCCTGCACGCGGACTTCTCGCTCAACGTCACCAACTCCGTGACAGCACTGCACTTGCTGGGGCTCGGGCTGGACACGCTGACGTTCGCGCATGACCTGGACGCGGTGCAGTTGGGGGCCATGCTGGAGCACCTGCCGGCGGAGCGCTTCACGGTGACGGTGCATCACCACATCTCCACGTTCCACACCGAGCACTGTGTGTATTCCCACACGCTGTCCCACGGGCGTGACTACCGGAGCTGTGGTCGTCCGTGTGAGAAGCACCGCGTGTCCCTGAGGGACCACAAGGGTCTGGAGCACCCGGTGGTGGTGGACGTGGGGTGCCGGAACACGGTGTTCAACGCGCAGGCGCAGAGCGCGGCGTCGCTCGTGCCGTCGCTGCTCGCGAGGGGCGTGCGGCGCTTCCGGGTGGAGTTCGTGCGCGAGTCCCGCGAGGAGGCTTCGCGCGTGCTCTCCGCGTACCAGGAGCTGCTGGCCGGTCGCATCTCCCCTGCGGAGGCCGTGCGCCGCGCGGCGGTGCATGAACAATTCGGCGTGACGAAGGGCACGATGAAGGTGCTCAACCCCACCTTCACCGTGCAGCGCTGACGCTGAAGCCCACCGCGTTCAGCGGGAGCCCGTGGGCACGGCGCGACGTGAAAAGCGCAGGACGGCGCGGAACACGTCTTCCGTGTCGTCCGCGTCCATGCCCTGCTCCGCGGCCCACTGACGCCGGGTCTCCAGCAGGCTCGCCTCGCGCTCCGCGTCTGGCAGCGGAAGTCCGTGCTCGGCCTTCAGGTGTGCGGCCTGCTGGATGAGCTGGGCGCGACGATTCAGGAGTTGAACCAGCTCACGGTCCAACGCATCCACGCACTCCCGAACTTCCGTCAGCCCGGGCGGCGCGGCGACAGGCTCCGGCGCGCCCGAGCGCCCCGAATCACAGCCCAGGTGGAGCTGCGTGAGGGCCTCCAGCAGCCGCACGCGTGCGTCCCGCGCGTAGGGATTCTCCGACTGCACGACGCCGAAGAGATGGGGCACCTCCAGCCGTGCGTACTCCTCCAGGCGAGCCACGGGCTGGAAGCTGGGCGGCGCGAAGGGCAGGTCCTTTCCGGCCTCCGCCTTGAGCAACCCGTGGGCCAGGAAGAAGGTGAGCACATGCGTGCGCACCATCAGCGCGTCGTGCGCATCCGGCGACAGCTCCGTCACTTCACAGCCGATGCGTTCGAACAGGACCCGGGCCTTGCGCACGGCCTCTGGGTGCAGTTCGTTCGGGCACACCACCGTGCGGCGAGGCAGGTCGCCCCTCGCCAGACTGGCCGGGCCGAACAGCGGATGCGTGCCCACCCAGGGAATGTCCCGCCCCAACACGGAGGCCAGCACCTGCACAGGGCGCACCTTGACGCTTCCGACGTCGAGCACCGTCTGCGCGGGCGACAGGCGCGGGCGAAGCTCCTCCAGGACCGAGCGCATTCCAGACACGGGCATGGAGAGCACCACCAGCCCCGCGCCCTCGACACTCTCCGCGAGCGTCGGTGCCCTCAGTGCGTCGGGCACGTCATCCTGGCGCGGCTCGAACACCCGATGCGGGATGCCCGCCACCAGCAGGAGGCCAGACAGGGCACGGCCAAAGCGGCCGTACCCCAGCAGCGCGATGCTTTCCGTCATGTCGCCGGACTCCAAATCCCAGGTGTTCCTGGAATTCTCGCATCGCCAGCGCAAGCGGAGGAAGCCCCTCGGCCCGGGGGCTCAGCGCCCCTGAAAGTGAGGGGGGCGGCGTTCCACGAATGCGGAAAAGGCTTCGGCCAGGTCATGGGACTGAAGGAACGCGGAGTTCCATACCGCCACATAACGCAGGCCATCCGCGATGGATTTGTCCGCGCAGTACTCCATGACCTGCTTGGCGCCCTGGACGACGAGCGGGGCATTCTCGGCGATGCGCTTCGCGGTCGCTCGGGCCTCCTCCAGCAGGGCCTCCGGCGTGGGGAACACCTCGTTCACCAGCCCCATGCGCAGGGCGCGCGCCGCGTCCACGTCACCACCGGTATAGGCCAGCTCGCGCGTGTGGCCCTCGCCGATGATGCGAGGCAGGCGCTGGAGCGCGCCCAGGTCGGCGACGATGCCCACCTTCACCTCGCGCAGGGAGAACTTCGCGTCCTGGGAGCAGTACCGGAAGTCACACGCGGCGATGAGATCCATACCGCCACCGATGCACCAGCCGTGCACGGCGGCGATGACGGGCTTGCGGCAGCGGGCCATGCCCTCGGTGGCCTGCTGCATGTCGCCAATCAGCGACAGCAGCTTCAAGCGCTCCAGGGCCAGGTTGCTTTCGCCGGTGAGCAGCGGCCCCAGGGACTCCATCATCCCCATGAGGTCCAGGCCGAAGGTGAAGTGCTTGCCTTCGCCGCGAACCAGCACGACGCGGACGGAGTCATCCGCATCCAGCGCGCGGATGGCCTCGGGCATCTCCCGCCAGAAGTCGGGCCCCATGGCGTTGCCCTTGCCAGGGCCGGTGAGCACCAGCTCGGCGACGCCTTCATTCTTCTCGATGCGCAGCGACTTGTAGGTCCCGTCCATTCAGCTCAGCCCTCCCGGACTTCGAGTTCCTCGAACGTCACGCCATCCAGCTCGAGGTCATTCACGGCTTCGACGAAGCGCTCACTGACGATGACGGTTGCCCAGCCCTGCCGGTGACGAAAGACGTCCCGGTCTCCCGGCAAAGAAGCTGCGTCGAGGACGACGGTGCGAGGCCAGGCCTGTTTGCTGGCGCCGCATGCCGGGCATGGTGGTTCGCGCTCTTTCGGCAGGCAGGCTTGATGCAGCAGCCCATGCAACTCCAGTTGTAGTTGGAGCAGTTCGGGCGGAGCCTTTCCACGGAAACGCACCTCGACCGACGCCCCTTGAAGCCCTCGCACGCCCGCGGCGTTCAATCGCTCGAAAGCGGCCCGCTGAACAAACAACGTGGGTGCGTCCTGCATGAAGAGCGGGCCGAAACGGCCAGCGCCCTTCCCTTCACACGGTCCGAATTGGGCCCCTGGCTCCAGCAATGCCCACGGCGGAGCCATTGGCGCAATCAACGCCCTCAAGCGCGAGAACTCCTCGCGAGAGACCGGCCAGGGGTCGGACAGCTTCTTCAACTCGTCGCGAGGAAGGCTGGACAGGTCCACGCACGGGTATGCGAGCCAGGGAGCCCCTCCGCCCGCGCGGCACACGGGACAGGGATGCACGCCAGGAAGACACCACTTGTTCACCGCGTCCAAGGAGCCCGTGTAGCCCGACGCCGTGTCTGGATGAACTCGGTAGAACTTCAAGGTTCCTCACGGAGCACGGATGGACGGCGCTGCTTGATAGGGCGCGACCGGCGCATTGTATGGCACGACGGGCCCCGTCAGCTCGAAGCGGAAGATCAACTCCACCGCCTTGCGGTGCAGTTCCTCTGACGTCATCGAACGCCCCTGCTGGCTGTCCCGAAAATCCCGCCACGCCTGGTTCCACATACCACCCCGACCCTTGCCGCTATGGAGTTGGCGGTGGATGTGCTCGGGGATGAGGATGGTGAACTTGTGGATGTCGACGCCGTGCGACCTGAACCACCTCGCAAGCTCTGGCTGTTGAGGAAACAGGTGGTGATGCACCAACTTGCCGGGACCTCTCGGCAGCGCGGGAAGAAAGCCCTCCCGGTAACGGAAGTGGAACGTCATCCGTGGCCGTGAACCGGAGCGAATCCCAAGGTTCCGCCAGTGGCGAAACGAGGGAACTCCACGTGTCGGTGGGCGAAACGCTCCAGCCAGCACCGGCCTGAATGCGGCCTGCGCCTCTTCCTCCTGCGCGACGTCCTCGCAATCGAACAGCCCACACGTCCCGCTTTCGCAAGCGAGGACCACGCAGGCACCCTCATCCGAGCGCGCGCACTCCAGGGAAGAAGGAGGTTCGCTTAGCGAAGCGAGCCCAGGCGCCGTCGACGCACAACCCACCAACAGCAGGCTCACGAGCCCAGACAGCAGAAGCCATCCACGACACTCAAGCCCCATGGGCCAGCCACTGTACTGGCGCTGGCCCATCAGCCGTCATGGAATCCGGCTTTTAGAAATCAGCCCCGGCTCAGCCGAACTCCACCACCCGCATGCCGAACAGGCGGTCCACCGCGAGCAGCAGGTCGTCATTCACCTGCACCTTGATGGACGTGTTGCCGATGAGCGCCTCGCCCTCGCCCTTGAAGAGCACGCTCACCGCCACGGGCGTTGCGCCGGCGTACTTCTTCGCCAACTCATGCAGCTTCGCCACCCGCTCTTCCGTGAGCAGGTCCGCCGGCACGCGCAGCTCCAGCCGCTTGGTGCGCTTCTCACGCACCGCCTTGAGGCTCTGGATGTCGTCGACGATGAGCTCCGGCGTCGGCGTGTCCTCGTCACGCTGGCTGATCTGCACCGTGCCCGACACCAGGATGGGGTCGTCCGACTTGAGCAGGTGCTCCCAGTTCTCGAAGCCCGGCTTGGGGCCCTGCTTCGCCCACTTGCCGTCCCGGCCCATCACGTTGCGCGTGCCGTCCTTGCCCGGGAAGCACACCAACTCGATGGAGCCGGACAAGTCCTCAATCGTCACCCACGCCATGCGCTTGCCCGTCTTCGTGGGCCGCTCGCGCAGCACGGTGACGATGCCCGCCACCGTGAGCTTGTCGTCCTTGCGCGCGCGCTGCACCGCCGTAATCGGCCGCGCGTAGCGCTTCAGCTCCTTGTCGTACTGATGCAGCGGATGGCCGGACACGTAGAAGCCAATGGCCTCCTTCTCCAGCGACAGCCGCTCCTTCTCCGACCAGTCCTCCACCTCGACGTAGTCGTCCTTCAGTCCGCCGCCCCCCCCATCCGAGGACGGACCCGCCAGCATGCCGAACAGCGAGCTCTGGCCAGCCGCCTTGTCCTTCTGGCTGGCCGAGCCGCGGTTCATCGCCTTCTCGATGGTGTCGAAAATCTGCCGGCGCGAGCGCTTCTCGAAGTCGAAGGACCCCGCCTTCACCAGCGCTTCCATCACCTTCCGGTTCACCTTGCGGCTGTCCACGCGCTCGCAGAAGTCGAACAGGCTCTTGAAGGAGCCATCCTTGCGCGCCTCCAGGATGGACTCGATGGCGCCCTCGCCCACGCCCTTGATGGCGCCCAGGCCGAAGCGAATCTTCCCGCTCACCGCGCCGAATTCCATGTCGGACTGATTCACATCCGGCGGCAGCACCTCGAGGCCCGACTCGCGCGCCTCGCCGATGTGCTTCACCACCTTGTCCGTGTTGTCCTTCTCGCTGGAGAGAAGGGCCGCCATGAACTCGCAGGGGTAGTGTGCCTTCAGCCAGGCCGTGTGGATGGTGACCAGGCCGTAGGCCGCCGAGTGGCTCTTGTTGAAGCCGTACTCGGCGAACTTCTCCATCAGGTCGAAGATTTCACCGGCGACCTTGAGGTCGACGTTGTTCTTCGCGCAGCCCTCGAGGAAGCCGGCCCGTTCGGCCTGCATGACCTCGGCCTTCTTCTTGCCCATGGCGCGGCGAAGCAGGTCCGCGCGGCCCAGGGTGTAGCCACCCAGGACCTGCGAAATCTGCATCACCTGCTCCTGGTACACGATGACGCCGTAGGTGTCCTTGAGCACCGGCTCCAGCGCGGGGTGCGGGTACGACACCTTCTCCCGGCCGTGCTTGCGGTTGATGAAGACGTCCACCATGCCGGAGTCCAGCGGACCCGGGCGGTAGAGCGCGCCGGCGGCGATGACGTCTTCGAAGCAGTTCGGCTTGAGCTTCACGACCATTTCCGTGAAGCCGCTGGACTCCATCTGGAAGATGCCGGCCGTGTCGCCCTTGGCCATCAACTCCCAGGTCTTCTCGTCGTTGAGCGGAATCTCGTGCCGCGGGATGTCCTTGCCGTGGTTGCGCTTCACCAGGTCCAGCGCGTGCTGAATCACGGTGAGCGTCTTCAGACCGAGGAAGTCGAACTTCACCAGGCCGGCCGCTTCCACCTCGTCCTTGGCGAACTGGGTGATCAGCGTCTTTTCACCCGGCGGCTGGTAGACGGGCACGAACTCCCACAGCGGCTTGTCGGCGATCACCACGCCTGCGGCGTGCATGCCGGGCTGGCGATGCAGGCCCTCCAGCGCGAGCGCGATTTCGAGCACGTCCCTGGTGGTGACGGGCTTGCCCTCTACCTCGCCGATGTTGGAGGGCGTCTCCATCATCTCCTTGAGGCGAGGCTCCATCTCGATGGCCTCCCTCAAGGTGATGTTGAGCACCTCGGGAACCAGCTTCGCGATGCGGTCACCTTCGCTGAACGGCAGCGCGAACACGCGGCACACGTCGCGCAGCACGCTCTTCGCCTTGAGCGAGCCGAAGGTGATGATCTGCCCCACGTTCATCTCGCCGTACTTCCGGCCGACGTACTGGATGACCTCGTCCCGGCGGTCCTGGCAGAAGTCGATATCGAAGTCGGGCATCGACACGCGTTCCGGGTTCAGGAAGCGCTCGAACAGGAGGTTGTACGGGATGGGGTCCACGTCGGTGATGCGCAGCGCGTAGGCCACCAGGCTGCCGGCGCCGGAGCCACGGCCCGGGCCCACCGGGATGTTCATCTTCTTCGCCCAGTTGATGAAGTCCTGGACGATGAGGAAGTAGCCGCAGAACCCCATCTTCTGGATGACGCCAATCTCCAGCGCCAGCCGCGCCTGGTACTGCTCGCGGTCGATGGGATACGTGACGGTGGCCGCCAGTTCGGTGAAGCGCTCGCGCAGACCCTCATACGCCAGCTCCGCCATGTAGCTGTCCGGCGTGTGGCTGTCGGGCACCTTGAAGGTGGGCAGCATCGGCTTGCCCAGCTTGAGCTCCAGGTTGCACTGCTCGGCGATGCGCTGGGTGTTGTGGACCGCCTCGGGGATGTCCTTGAAGAACTCCAGCATCTCCGTGGGGCTGGTGACGTAGAGCTTGTCCGTGGAGTGCTTCATGCGCTTGCCGTCCGCCAGCGTCTTGCCACTGGCGATGCACATGAGCAGTTCGTGGGCGCGCGCGTCCTCGCGCTTGATGTAGTGCGCGTCCGCGGTGGCACACAGCGGGATGTCCAGGTCGCGCGAGAGCTGCTTGAGGTTCTCGTTCGCCTTGTCCTGCTCCGGCATCCCGTTGGACTGCACCTCCAGGAAGAAGTGCCCCGGGTCGAAGATGTCCTTGTACTCCTGCGCGGCGCGGCGGGCGTGGTCCATGTCGCCGCGGAAACACGCGCTGGTGACTTCACCACCCAGGCACGCGGTGAGCGCGAACAGGCCCTTGCTGTGCTCGGCGAGCACCTTCTTGTCGATGCGCGGGTGGTAGTAGAACCCGTGCATGTACGCGGTGGAGGAGAGGTAGCGCAGGTTGGCGTAACCCTCCTCGTTCTTCGCCACCAGGATGAGGTGGTGGGAGACCTTCTCGGAGCGGTCCTCACGCCCCTTGGGTCCGGCGACGTACGCCTCCATGCCCAGAATCGGCTTGATGCCGGCGTCCTTCGCCTTCTTGTAGAAGTCGATGGCGCCGAACATGTTGCCGTGGTCCGTCACGGCAACGCTGCTCATCCCCTTCTCCTTCACCGTCTTGATGAGGTCCTTCATCCGGATCGCCCCATCGAGGAGCGAGTAGAGGGTGTGCAGGTGGAGGTGGGTAAAGGACATATGCGCGTTCCGCTCCTGGAGGCCGGGGTGCCGCCGAACACTAGGGCCGTGCTCCCCTGCTCGCCAGTCCAGTGTTGCCCCTGGCGGAGAAGCGCGGGGGAAGCCGGAAAATCGGCCTCTTGCGGCGTTCCGCCATGAGCGGAAGCCCTGGACGGAACGCTAACGGCCCGCCCTTCCCACCGCCCGTCTCCGTGGAAATCACGATGCGTCCAACCCTCAGGCGCCGGGACGTGGCCCCTGGCCGGTGAGCGGACGGGCGGCTTCATACTTCTTCACGCCTCGTACAAGTCCCAGCAACGGCGGGCCGGCACATTGCCCACCGTCGCCGCGAGGGGTGGCGACTTCACGTGGAGCCGTCCGCGCTCCACCCAGGAGAAGGCCATGATGAAGAGGTTCGCCGTCGTCGGTTCCGCGATGCTCGCCGTCGCGCTGCTCAGCGGCTTCGCGCTGCGGGGAGGCCCCCGCTGGGGCAAGGACCCAGAACGCGTGAAGCAACTGGTGACGTGGAAGCTCGACGACAAGCTGGACACGCTGGACGCCACGGAGTCCCAGCGCCAGTCCATCCACGCCGTGAAGGACCGACTGTTCTCCGACGGGGTGCAGCTCATGCAGGAGCACCGCGCGGTGCGCGAGGAGGCCTTCCAACAGCTCGCGTCGGACACGCCAGACCGGCAGAAGCTCCACGCCCTGGTGGACGCGCGCATCGAGGCCATGCGCGCCTTCGCTCACCAGGCGACAGACGCCGCCCTGGAGGTCCACGGCACGCTGACGCCGCAGCAGCGCAAGGCGCTGGCCGAACAGTTCCGCGAGCACGTAGGCCCGTAGTCCGCGCGCACGCCACCGTGGCGTCAGGACAGGTGGGGTGTGTGCTTGCGGGAAAGGGTGGGCGGGGCGGCGGAGCACGGCTAGTTTAGGTGCGTGAATTACACCGACTACGCAAAGCGGATCCGCGCCCACGCCCAGGTCGCGGACGTCTCCGAATACGGCCGCGTGACGGAGGGGGACCAGGACTACCCCCTCTTCCGGCTCGTCGTCCCGGGAGAGCGTTGGCTGGTCATCACCTCCGGTTTCCACGGGGAGGAACCCGCCGGTCCCCTCACCCTGGCCGAGCACTTCCCGGCGGTGGCGGCGTACGCGGTGGAGCGCGGCGTGGGGCTGCGCGTCTACCCCTGCATCAACCCGTCCGGCTTCGAGGCGGGTACGCGGTACAACCGCAGCGGCGAGAAGCCCAACAACGACTTCCTCCGCTACGAAGTCGCCCCCGGGGAGTGGGTGGGCGAATTGAACGTCGCGCGCCCCATCCTCCGCTGGGCGCTGTATGACGAAGGCCCCAAGGAGACGCGCGCGATACGCAGCGAGCTGGCGCGCTATGCCGCTCCGGCCGCCGCGCTCGACATCCACCAGGACGACTACCTGGGCGGGGCGTCGACGTATGCGTACACCTTCGGAGACAAGGCGGCCTACCGCCCGCTGGTGGAGGCCAGCGCGAAGCACGTCGCGGTGGTGCGCAGCCAGAAGGTGGACGACCACAGCTTCACCGACGCGGACGGCCTCATCGAGTACCACGACGGCAGCGTCACCGACTGGTACTCGCGCCAGGGCGTGCCCTACACGGCCGCGCTGGAGACGACGACGCCGACACCGCGTGACGTCTGCGACGCGGTAAATCTCATCTGGATTCGCGGCTTCATCGACCTGGTGGCGCGCGGCGGCTGATGGCGGAGCATCGGGCGAAGCGACGGGCTACGGCGACCGCGCGTTGCCCACCCGCCGCGTCCACAGCGTGAGGAGGTTGCGGACCACCGCGCCATCAGGGACTGCCGCGCCGTCCGGCACGTCCACCTGAAGGCCCCGCGCGGCCAGCGGGGGAAAGAGGCTGGCCTCTCCGGGAGGCGTCAGCGGCACGGAGGCATCCGCGGGGCGGAAGCCGAAGGCCAGCGCGCGCTGCTGCACCGGCCGGCTGTGCAGATAGCGCAGCCACTCCAGCGCGGCCTCACGCTGGCGGGGCAGCACCCAATCCCCGTCCAGCACCGCCGCCGGATGGTCGCTCCAGGACGTGAGCGTCGGGTACAGGACCTTCAGCGCCCCCCAGGTCCCCTGCGGTTGGGAGAGCTGAGCGATGGCCAGGTTCTCGTACACCACGGCGATGTCGTAGCGGGACGGGCCGAAGCGGACCATGTCCGCCATCAGCGTGCCCGTGGACTGCTCGAAGCGGCCCGTGCCTCGCTCCAACTGGCTCAGCCACGTCTGGAACCGCGGCTCCAGCAGGTCGGCCACCGTCAATCCGCTCTGCTTGCCGTAGAACTCCAGCGACGCCAGCAGCAGCGCCTGGAGCCCGGAGTTGGAGCGCGTGGGGTCCGTGTGGCCCAGCTTCACGAAGCCCCACTCCGGCTGGCCGCCCACCGCGGGCCAGCCCTGGTCACTGGACACCGCGTCGTGGATGACCTTCCAGGACACCGCGCCCCCGCCGCTGGCGCGCTGGAGCACCTCCGCCCGGTCCTCCCACGCCACGAAGACGAGCGGCGTCTTCACCAACGGCCGCGGCGCCGCTTCGCCCTCCGTGGCGAACAGCGGCTCGCGCGTGGCGTCCGTGGCCCAGTCCGACTCCAGCATCCGCAGCACCGCGCTGTCGGCGGGGCTCCACACGGTGGGCCGCTCACTGCCTTCGAGGATGGCCCGCGCGGCCTCCAGCGAGCCCCGGCCCACCAGGTTCACCCGGATGAGCGGATGTGCCTTCTGGAAGTCCGCCGCGGCCTCCTCCACCCACGCCTTCTTCTCCGTGCTGTAGAGGAACGTGATTTCCGTCCGCACCGCGCGGGTGGATACGGGCGCCTGCGCCGCGGGACGCGCCTCTTCCGTTCGCTCCGCGGCGCGCCGCGAAGACAGGTAGAGGGCCCCACCCAACGCAGTGAGCACCCCGATGATGATGAGGACCGCGGGCTTCATGGACCGGCTCGCACTTCTGGGAACGGGTGCTCTGCGCCTGAGCATCCTTGTAGGCAACCTCCGCGACGCCGTACAGGGGCGGCACGTCCGCCTCGGAACCCAGGCCTGGAACCCGAAGTGTCCGCTTCTGCACGTTTGTTTGAACACAAATGACATGCCAGAATGGGCGGATGACGCCAAACATTCGGCAGCTCGTGCTTGCGGGCCTGGGCACGGCGCTGAGCGCGTGCGCGACCAAGCCCGCTCCTCCGGTGGAGCATTATTCGCTCGGCATGTCTCGGGCGGAGTACCGGGACTACAAGAAGGCGAAAGCGGACCCCTGTGCGTCCTCGGAACCGCGGTGGCTGGCGGACGAGCTGACGACGGTGAACAGTACGATGGCGCGCTTCCTCCGGGAGACGGAGCAGCTCTCCAAGCTGGACGCGCCGGACCACGCTCGCCAACTGGCGATGATGCGGGAGGCCACCGGCTCACTTCCGCCCATCATGGAGGTGCACCGCTACACGCTCAACCGGCTGAAGGAGTGCGGCTTCCGCAACACCGGGGCCTTCCCGGAGATTGCCCGTCGTGGCCAGGAGTTGCTGACGGAGGTGGATGTCCGGCTGGAAGAAGGGCCCAAGGTGCTGGCCGCCGTGGCATTGAAGGATGCCCGCCGGCAGTGGCGCGAGGAGATGCCCGAGCGGGAGGAGGCCGCCCGCCGCACCTGGTGCCCGCCCAACCCCCAGGTGGGGCAGACGGACCTGTTCTACGCGCGGCAGGAGGTGGACGGCCGCAAGCTGTGGCGCTTCTGCGACGGACACCTGGTGGAGCAGCGCGCCGAAGGTGAGCCCGTGCTCGTGCAGCCCGACAACCTGTCGTGGCGCATGCGCCGGCGCATCAAGCCCCAGTCCTACCTGGATGCCGCGCGCGCCTATCCGACGGCGGAGATGGACCGTCAGCCCGACAGCGTCCCGTCCTCGGGCCAGGGCGCCGCCAAGAAGTCGTCCGCGCCCAGCGACGGCGGCCCGGGCTAGCCCACCGTCTCTCGCGGAGCGCGTGGGGCACTCCCACGCGCTCCTGAAAGCCAGTGACGCCGACGCCTCACGCCTCCAGGCGGGCCAACCGGCTGGCCAGGTGCGCGTCCTTCGAGGCATCGACGGACTGGGCCCAACTGGCCAGCGAGCCGCCGCTGGAGGACAGCTGCTCCTCCACGTGCGGCCGCAGGCGCGTCCACCGCTTGCTCCACCCCTCCTCGGAAGGCGCGCCCGCCTGACCGGGACGCTCCGCCAGCAGCATGCCCATGCGCAGCGCCAGCTCGGGCTGCCCCAGCGCCGACGCCTGCCGGGCCACGGTCGTCGCGGCGGGAACGGCGTCCGGCGCGGCGAGCCACACCTCGGCAGCGCGGGTGAAGGCAGCCACGTCCAGTTCGCCCAGCAACGCGAGCGCGTGCCGCAGCGGGAGCCGGCCATCCTTCTTCGGAGCGACGACGCGCTCCATCAACGCGGTGAAGGTGCCCGCCAGCTCCGAGTGGGCCGCGGGGTCCACGCCGCCCAGGGCCCGCAGCGCGCGCTTCGCACGCCGGGCCCGCGACGTCACCTCCCAGCTCCGCCACCCCAGCCGGGCCCGGAGCGCGGCCAGTGCCTCGGCGGCGGCCTTCAGCGACTCGGGCGTGGGCGTGGCCGCGGGCACGCGGCGGGGGAGCTCCGCCTTCTTCGGCGCAGGCGGTGGCGCGGACGCGGGCGCGGCCTCGGCGGCGCCGCCCTCCGTCACCTCGAGGTAACCCTCGCGCAGCTTCTCAGCGACCTTCTTCTCGTATTCCTTCCGGGCGCCGGCTTCGTCCGCGAAAGCCTTCTCCCGCCGCTGACCGGCGGTGCCGATGCGGCCGAAGGTGACGATGAAGGTGTTGCCCTTGAGCTCCGGCTCCCAGAACTTGGAGCTGGAGCCTTCCACGAACTCGAACCTTCGCATGCCTCAGAGCATACGCGACGCCGTGTCCTGATGCTCCGCCTTCATCTCGCGGAGCCCTTCTTCACGGGAGCGGCGGCCCTCATACCCCAGCTCCCGGCGGGCCTTGTCGTCCCGCACCGTCACCTCCCGCCCCATGAGCAGCACCTCGGTGCGGGTGAGCGGAGGCCTGCCGCCCAGGCCGAAGGTGCCCCACAGCAAGTCCCCCACCGAGGCCACCGTCGCGGCCACGCCGTATGGCAGGGTGCGCTCGCCCGCGTCCACGCCCTGCGTCGCGAGCATGGCGGTGATGAAGCCCCGGAACTCCACGGGTTCCCCGTCGGTGAGGAAATAGGCCTCGCCGCCACGGCCCTTCTCCGCCGCCAGCAGCATGCCCTCCACGCAGTTGGCCACGTGGCAGGTGGACGTCAGGTAACGGCCACCGCCGAACCACCGGAAGCGCCCGGTCCGCACCGCCTCCTGGAACTGCGGCAGCAGTGACGTGTCACCGGCGCCCCAGATGAAGCGGGGACGCACCACCACGGTGACGAAGTCCGGCGCATTCACGCTGAGCACCCGGCGCTCCGCCTCGCCCTTGGTGGAGGGATAGTCGCCGATGGGGCGCTCGGGCAGGGGCATCGTCTCATCCACCCGCTCCAGGGGCGAGCCATCCGCCAGCACCGCCTCCGTGCTGACGTGGACCAGCCGCTTGACGCCCGCGGCGCGCGCCGCCTCCAGCACCCGCTCCGTGCCGCGCACGTTCGTCTCGTAGAACTCGCTGCGCGCGCCCCAGCCCTTCACCACCGCGGCGCAATGGAAGACGGTGTCACAGCCCTCCATGCCCGCCTTCAGCTTCTCCACGTCCGACAGGTCGCCCTCGAAGGGCTCCCCGCCGGCCTCCGTCACCGAGGCCCGTGCCGCGGCGGAGCGCGCCAGGGCCCGAGCGGGCGTCCCGCGCACCTTCAGTGCGGTGAGGAGGTGCCTGCCCACGAAGCCTGAACCACCGGTGACGAATGCCCGCATTGCCTGCACGCTCCTGTGAAGGACTGCTTGCGCTCCTAGCACTCCCGCGCCGGGCCCGATAGAGCGCCCGGCCCGGGTCAGAACATGTCGCGCAGGGAGGGCGGTGCCCCGGCGAAGAGACTGCCCGCCGCGCGCACCGAGGCATCATCACCCTCCAGCGCGCCCATGGCCCGCAGCGACGCCGCGGACAGGTGACCGGTGTAGAGCGGCGCCAGGTATCGCACGTGCAGCCGCAGGCCTCCGTCGCCGCCACGGCGCACGCGCGCCTGACCGTCCGAGACCTCCAGCACGAAGCGGCCCTGGTTCTCCGGGAAGAGGTCGTCCTCGACGTCCAGATGGAGGGTGCCGGAGAGTCCCTCCGGCCAGCCGCGCGCCTCCAACGCGGAGGCCACGTCCAGCACCCGCACCATCCAGTGCGTGGCCTGCTTCACCGCGTACGTCTGCTCGCGAAGCAGCAGGAGCAGCGGGTCGTCCACGCCGCCGTACCAGAAGACATCCGTGGCCAGGGAACGGTGGTCCCCCAGGAAGCTCAGAATCCTCCGCGCCGCCGCGGGCGTATGGGCCACGACGTCGGTGAGGAACAGCTCCTGATTGAAGTCCTTGAGCTGCCGGCGGATGACGTAGAGGTAGCCCTCCACACCGGCGCTGCCCTCCACCAGGTAGCCATGTGCCACCTCGCCGCGCATGTTGCGAACGCGGCCCCATGAGAAGTCCCCGCGGTCCAGCCAGCCCGGCCGGTGACGCGCGTGGCGCTGGTAGCTCAGGACGATGGCCTGCGTGTCCTTCTCCTCGATGGCCCGGAGCGACAACGTCCGCTCACTGAAGTTCAGCGATGGGACCTGGATGCGGATCTCCTGCCGCGTGCCCGCGTGCTCGTACCCCACGCGCCGGTAGAGCGGCTGCGTCGCGGGATAGAGCACCGACAGCGGAGCGCCCGTCGCGCGAGCCTCGCGCAGCAGGTGCTGCATCAGTCGCGTGGCGGTGCCGCGTCCCCGGTGGACGGGAGACACGCCCACGCCGCCCACGCCGATGACGGGCACGCTGCGCCCGCCGTACCACTGCCCCATGCGGATGAACACGAGCGTGGCCGCCACCTCGCCGCCCTCGCGCAACAACCGCAGGTCCGGCCGCGACACCCGCTGCACCCAGGCGGCGATGTCTGCGGGGGACAGGGCATACGACTGCATCATGATGTCCGCGACGGCGGCCATCTCACGTTCGTCTCGCGGCGGTCCAAAGTCGCCAGGCTGCGTCTCCACGCACATCTCCGTTCCCCGATGGCGCACGCAGGCGCCGCTCGGCCGTCCGCATTCTCAGGACGGCCCGGCCTGCCTGTCGAGCCTCAATCCACGGCCAGGCAGGCCCGTGCGCCCACGTCCGGACAGCAGGTGCGCCGTGAGGATGCTCCTCCCGCGCCCGGCGAACAGGCCCACCGCGTCCACACGACGCACGTGGTGGCTTCGTCACCCGAAGGCGACACGGCTGGTATCCTCGCCACCATGAAGCGCCCTACCGAGCCCGACGCCCCCGTGATGCCGTCGCTGCTCGTCTTCGCCGTCGCGGTGCTCCTCTTCGGCTCTCCCCTGCGCCGACTGTGGCTGGCGGAGGGCGCGCCGGGGTACCTGCCCTTCGCGGTGTGGCTGGGCGTCATCCTCCTGGGCGGCTGGGCGGCGCACCGGAGTCGTGGCCCATGACGCTCGAGCTCGGTTCGCTCGTCGCCGCGTCCGTCGCCTACCTGCTGGTGCTCTTCCTGGTGGCCTACGCGGCGGAGCGAGGCGCCATCCCCGCGCGCATCACCCAGCATCCGCTCGTCTACGCGCTGGCCCTGGGCGTGTACGCCACATCGTGGTCCTACTTCGGCAGCGTGGGCTACGCGGCCCGGCATGGCTTCCGCTACCTGGGCATCTACCTGGGCGTCACCCTGGCGTGCCTGCTGATACCCGTGCTGTGGCGCCCGCTGCTGCGCCTGTCCCGCGAGTTGCAGCTCACGTCGCTAGCGGACGTGCTGGCCTTCCGCTACCCGGGGCAATCCACCGGTACGGCGGTGACACTGTTCCTGCTGGCGGGCAGCCTCCCCTATCTGGCGCTCCAGGTGCGGGCCGTCGTGGAGTCCGCGCGCGTGCTCAGTCCCTCCGCGTCTCCCACGCTGGTGGGCCTGGGCTTCTGCGCGGTCCTCACCGTCTTCTCCGTCCTCTTCGGCGCACGGCACCTCACTCCGCGCGAGCGGCACGAAGGCCTGATGCTGGCCATCGCCTTCGAGTCCGCGGTGAAGCTCGTCGCACTGGTGGCCGTGGGTGTCTGGGCGGTCTCCAACGTGTTCGGCGGCGTGGACGGGCTGTTGGCCTGGGTCGACGCGCATCCAGAGGCCATCGACGCACTTCAGCGCCCGGCGCGAGACGCCTCTTGGGCACCGCTGCTGGTGCTCTCTTGCGCGGCCGCGTTCCTCACGCCTCGCAGCTACCACGTGGCCTTCACCGAGGCCCCGGAGCGTGAGGGACTGGCCACCGCCACCTGGGCCTTCCCGCTGCTGTTGCTGGTGATGAACCTGGTCGTCCCCGTGGTGCTCTGGAGCGGCGAGGCGCTGGGACTGCCCTGGCCCGCGGACTTCCACGTGCTGGCGGTGCCCGCGTCACGCGGCGCCACGTGGCTGGCGCTGGGTGCCTTCCTGGGCGGTGTCTCCGCGGCCAGCGCCATGGTCATCGTCACCACACTGGCCCTGGCGCCCATGTGCCTCACGCACCTGGTGCTGCCGCTGGGCTACGCACGCGGGCAGCCGCATCTATACGGCTGGCTGCTGTGGGCGCGCCGGCTGTTCATCGGCATCATCATCCTGGCCGGCTACGGCTTCCACTGGCTGCTGAACATCCGCGGCACGGGACTGGTGGACCTGGGGCTGGTGTCCTTCGTCGCGGTGGCGCAGTTCATCCCGGGCGTGCTGGGGCTGCTGTTCTGGAAGCGGGGCACGCGCGCCGGGCTGCTGACGGGCCTGGCGGTGGGCGCCAGCCTCTGGCTCCTGACACTGGTGGTGCCCCTGTGGGCGTCGCCGGGCGTCGTCGCGTGGACGCATCGCATGGCGGCGCTGCTCGGGTTCTCCGACAGTGAGCCCTGGGGCTTCGCCACCTTCGCCTCGCTCACGCTCAACGGGCTGGCCTTCATCGGCGTGTCGCTGGCGACGCGCCAGTCCGCCGAGGAAGCAGAGGCCGCGCGGGCCTGCACACGCGAGGAGGCCGCGCCCGCCGCGGGCGGCGTGGTGGCGGGCTCGCCCGACGAGTTCCGCCGCAAGCTGGCCCCGCTGCTGGGTGAGGAGGCCGCGACGGCGGAGGTGGACCGGGCGCTGAATTCCCTGTCGCTGCCGCAGGACGAGCGCCGGCCCTCCGAGCTGCGCCGCCTGCGCGACGGCGTGGAGCGAAACCTGTCGGGACTGCTGGGCCCCGTGCTCGCGCGCATAACGGTGGAGGAGGCGCTGCGGCTGGAGCCCGGCGCGCGCACCGCCCTGGCCGAACAACTCCGCTTCGTCGAGGAGCGCCTTCGCGACGCGCGGGGACTGCAAGGCCCGGTGCCCGCGCTGGAGGCCGTGCGCCGCTACCTGCGCCGCATCCTGGAGGACCTCCCGGTGGGCGTCTGCGCCGTGGGGCCGGATGGTGAGGTCGTCATCTGGAACGCGACGCTCGAGCAGCTCTCCGGCGTGCCGGTGGACACCGTGCGTGGCCATCCCCTGGATGCCCTGCCCGCCCCCTGGGGCCCGCTGCTGTCCGGTTTCGCCAGCGGTGTGGACGGAGACACGGAGACACGTGTCACCGTGGCGGGCGTCGAGCGCATTCTCCGGCTGCACCGCTCGCGGCTCTCTCCCGCGGAGCAGGGCACGGGCTCGTCCGAGGGCATGGCCCTCCTGGTGGAGGACTTCACGGCACGAAAGGCCGTGGACGCGCGCATGGCGCATCAGGACCGGCTGGCCTCACTGGGGCGCGTGGCCGCGGGCGTGGCCCATGAGATTGGCAACCCGCTGACGGCCATCGCCAGCCTGACGCAGAACCTCAAGTACGAGTTGGAGGACCCGGCGGCGGTGCAGGAGCGCGCGGGGCTCATCCTCCAGCAATGCCGGCGCATCGACGCCATCGTCCGGACGCTGGTGGGCTTCAGCCACGAAGGCACGGTGGGCGGACAGGCGCGGCCCTTCACGCGCGTCGCCGTGGCGCCACTGCTGAGCGAAGCCGTGCAACTGGCGCGGCTGGCACGCAAGCAGCATGGGGTGAGCTTCGAGCATCGCTGTCCAGAGGGCCTGGAGGTGCAAGGCGACGCGCAGCGGCTGGAGCAGGTGCTCGTCAACCTGCTGACCAACGCGATGGACGCCTCACCCGAGCACGGCGTGGTGGAGCTGGAAGCGGACATCGACGGTAGCGCGGTGCGCCTGCGCGTCATGGACCGGGGACACGGGATTCCCACCGAGCTGGCGCAGCGCGTGTTCGAGCCCTTCTTCACCACGAAGGGCCCCGGCGAGGGAACGGGCCTGGGCCTGGCGCTCGCGGCGGGCATCGTCCGAGAGCACGGCGGAACGATGCAGGTGGACAAGCGGCAGGGGGGGAGGGACTAGCATCGTGGTGAGCCTTCCGGAGCCACGCCGGATGGAAGCCAGCGTGAACCCCGAGCGGGAGGCCCCGGCATGAGCCGCATCCTGGTCATCGAAGACGAGCCCATCATCCGCACGGAGCTGCGCCGGCTGCTCGTGCGCGCGGGGCACGACGTGTCCGAAGCGGGCTCCGTGCACGAGGCGTCGAGCGACTACCCACTGGACTCGTTCGACCTGGTGCTGTCGGACCTGCGCCTGCCGGGCGCCCCGGGGACGGACATCATCGTCATGTGTCCGGGCGTGCCGGTGCTCATCATGACCAGCTACGCCACCGTGAAGTCGGCGGTGGACGCGATGAAGCTGGGCGCGGTGGACTACATCGCCAAGCCCTTCGACCACGACGAGCTGCTGATGCAGGTGGAGCGGGTGCTGCGCGAAGGACTGCTGACGCGGCAGAACGCGGCGCTCAAGCGCGAGGTGGAGCAGGCCCACCCCGTCAGCGGCATGGTGGGCAACAGCGCCGCGATGCGCGAGGTCTTCGAGCGCGTCCGCAAGGTGGCGCCCTCCCCGGCCACCGTGCTGGTGCTGGGCGAATCCGGCACCGGCAAGGAGCTGGTGGCGCGGGCCCTCCACGCCCAGAGCCCCCGGGCGGACGGGCCGCTGGTGGCGGTGAACTGCGCGGCCATTCCCGAAGGACTGCTGGAGAGCGAGCTGTTCGGCCACGAGAAGGGCGCCTTCACCGGCGCGCAGGCCGCGCACCCGGGGCTCGTGGAGGCGGCGCACGGTGGCACGCTCTTCCTGGACGAGATTGGCGAACTGCCCGCCCCCGCGCAGGCGCGCCTGTTGCGCATGCTCCAGGACGGCGAAGTGCGGCGAGTGGGCGCGACGCGGCCCCGCAAGGTGGACGTGCGCATCGTCGCGGCGACCCACCGGGACCTGCCCCGCCGGGTGCAGGAGGGGTCCTTCCGTCAGGACCTCTACTTCCGCCTGCGCGTGGTGGAAATCCGTCTGCCGCCGCTGCGGGAGCGCACGGAGGACGTGCCCGCGCTGGCCAGGCACCTGCTGGAGAAGGCGAGCCGCAAGCTTGGCCGCCCCACGGCGAGCCTGTCTCCCGAGGCCCTGGAAGCGCTCACCTCCCATCCCTGGCCGGGCAACGTGCGCGAATTGGAGAACGCGCTGGAGCGCGCCGTCATCCTCGCGGATGGCCCGGTGGTGACAACGGGACTCCTGGCGCTGGAGCTGCCCGACACGGCGGACAGCTTCGGAGCGTCCACCGAATCCGCCGACACGAGCCCCGCCGCCGCCGAGGAAGCCAGCGGCGCCTCACCGGAATCCATGGAGGAGTACTTCCGCCGCTTCGTCATGGAGCACCAGGAGCACATGGGCGAGACGGAGCTGGCGAAGCGCCTGGGCATCAGCCGCAAGGCATTGTGGGAGAAGCGCCAGAAGCTGGGCATCCCTCGCACGCGCGCCTGAGGCACGGCGCCCTCGCGTCTGTCCACTGCCCTCCAGTGCTGGAAGCCCGTCCACCAGGGGCGCCGCCCCGGCACAGCGGAACGCCTGCCGCGCCCCATCGCTAGGATTTCCGCCAACACACCGTTGGGGGGAGCTCATGGCAGACAGCGTGCCTGTGATTGGCAGTGGGGCTGGCAATCGCGCGGGGGAAATCGTTGGCGTCGTTCCTCGCGCGGAGTACGGGCGGATGGTGGTGCTCACCACGGTCATGCCCATGGCCATCATCACCACGACATGGTTCCTGCCGCCGGGATGGAACCTGCTCGGAACGGCCGCCATGCTCACCGGCTTCCTGCTGGTGTTGGGAAAGGCCATCGCGGGCGTGCCGCTGGCGCTGCTCATCAGTGAGCGCAACCTGATGAGCCTCTCCCGATTCCAGGCGCTCGTGTGGACCGTGGTGGTGATGGCGGGCTACCTGACGATGACGCTCTCCCGCGTGAAGTCGGGCGCGCCCAACGCAGTGGGGGTCGACATCCCCCAGGAGCTCTGGATTGCCATGGGCATCTCCACCACGTCCCTTCTGGGCACACCGCTGGTGCTGGGCGGCAAGCGTGCGCGCAGCCCGGACGAGAAGCTGGTGCAGAACACCTCCGTCCAACTCGCGGAGGCCCCCGCGGACATCGACGCTCACCGCCAGGGCGTGCTCTACGCCAACGCGAACATGACGGACGCGCGCATGGCGGACATGTTCCAGGGAGACGAGGTGGGCAACACCGCGCACATCGACCTGGCCAAGGTGCAGATGTTCTATTTCACGCTCATCGCAGCGGTGGGCTACTTCATGGACGTGGCCATGTCGGTGGCGCGCGGGACGACCCACGCGATGCCCGCCCTGTCGCAAGGCATGCTCGCCCTGCTGGCCATCAGCCATGGTGGATACCTGCTAGGAAAGACAGGCGACCACTCGAACTCCAAGCAGACCTGACGCCGCGCGCGAAGCGTTACGACGCAGCGCATGAAGCGTTACCGCGGTAACGCGAACGTCACCTTCGGTAACGTCCTGACGCGCCGAGCCAACCTGCAACGTCTTGAATCTCCGAGCGCGGCGCGTTGGCAGACACGTTGCTCTGTGCTGGGGCATGCGCACTGCCCCCGCACGCATGCTGTCGTTCATGGCCGCGCTCGCGGTCCTGCTGTCAGCCACTCCGTCGAGCGCATTCAAGATTCCCATCAGCGAGGAGTCCTACCTCAACGTCGCCATCCTCCTGCAGCCGCAGCTCCAGATTGTCGACGAAGGCGCGCCGTCCGGCGGCCCCAGCTCCGACATGTTCCTGCGGCGCACGCGCCTGCTCGTCTTCGGCCACATCACCCAGAAGCTGTCGTTCTTCGCCGAGACGGACCAGCCCAACTTCGGCAAGAACGGCGACTGGAACGTCGCCTTCTTCATCCAGGACGCGTTCATCTCCTACGAGGTGGCGGAGAAAGTCTGGATTGACGTGGGCATGCTGCTGCCACCGCTGACGCGCCATGTCCTCCAGGGCGCCGTCGCGTTGCAGGCCGTGGACTACCACTCCAGCCTGGTCCGCTGGGCACCTGGCGTGGGCAAGGTGTGGCGGGACATCGGCGTGCAGGTCCGCGGCTTCGCCGGCCCCTTGGGATTCCGGGCCGCCATCTTCAATGGCGTCAACGGCAAGACGACCCCGGATGGCACCGTGCTCAACCCGGACGATTTGCCTCGCATCACGGCGATGGCGCGCTGGAACTTCTTCACGCGCGAGGAGGACCTCTTCTTCCAAGGCATCTACTTCGCCTCCGAGCCGCGCTTGTCGGTGGGCATCGGCGCCGACTACCAGCCCAAGGCGGTGTCCACGGAATCCGGTCTCCATGATTCGTTGGGCACGGCCGCGGACGTGTTCCTCGACGTGCCCCTGGCGAACGACCAGGAGTTCGTCTTCAACGCCACCCTCTTCCACTACCGCCAGGGCTTGGACAACCCGCAGAGCGGCACAGGGCTCTACGCGGAGACGGGCTGGCGCTTCGGCAAGTTCCAGCCGCTCATCTCCGGCGAGTACTTCAAGGCGCGCGTGGACGGCCAGGACCTGCTCGCGCTCAAGCCCGGCTTCAACATCTGGTTCCAGAAGCACACGCTCAACCTCCGGACAGAGGTCGCCGTCGCGTGGACGGGCGACATCTCCCAGGCACGTGCCGCCGTGACGGGCACGAGCCAGCTCCAGCTCTTCTACTAACCCTCCTCCACTCCCAAGGAAGCCAACGATGGCCCAGACGCAGGAAGCGCTCATTCCCACGAAGGACGCCTTCAGCCGCAAAGCCCACGTGAAGAGCCTGGAGGACTACCAGCGCCTCTACCAGCGCAGCATCCAGCAGCCCGAGGCCTTCTGGAGTGAGATGGCTGAACAGCTCACCTGGTTCCACAAGCCAGACGCCATCATGGACCTGGACGCCGAACAGGTGGACTTCTCCTGGTTCGGCGGCGGCAAGCTCAACGCGGCCTACAACTGCATCGACCGGCACGCCACGGAGCGCCCCGGCAAGGTCGCCATCATCTGGGCGAAGAACGAGCCGGGCGAGTACGAATCCATCACCTACCGCGACCTCCAGCACCACGTGGGCCGCGTGGCCAACGTGCTGAAGGCGCACGGCGTGCGCAAGGGCGACCGCGTCTGTATCTACCTGCCCATGGTGCCGGAGCTGGCCTACACCATGCTCGCGTGCGCGCGCATCGGCGCGGTGCACTCCGTGGTGTTCGCCGGCTTCTCATCGGAGGCCCTGCGCGAGCGGATTCTCGACTCCGGCGCCAAGGTGCTCATCACCGCCAACGAAGGGCCGCGCGGCCCGAAGTTCGTGCCCACCAAGGCCATCGCGGACGAGGCCGTGGAGGGCCTGTCCCTGGTGGAGTCCATCCTCGTGGTGCGCCGCACGGGCAAGGAAGTGCCCATGCTCGCCGGCCGCGACTACTGGCTGGACGCGGAGATGGCGAAGCACCGCGGCGTCTGTCCCGCGGAGTGGATGGACTCCGAGGATCCGCTCTTCATCCTCTACACCTCCGGCTCCACGGGGAAGCCCAAGGGCGTGCTGCACACCACCGGCGGCTATCTCGTCTACGCGGCCACCACGTTCCGCTACGTCTTCGACATCCAGCCGGAGGACGTCTACTTCTGTGCGGCGGACCTGGGCTGGGTCACCGGACACAGCTACATCCTCTACGGGCCGCTGATGAACGGCACCACCACGGTGATGTTCGAGTCCACGCCCACCTTCCCGGACGCAGGGCGGCTGTGGCGCGTGGTGGACGACCTCAAGGCCACCATCCTCTACACCGCGCCCACCGCGCTGCGCTCGCTCATCAAGGAGGGTGACGCGTGGGTGAAGAAGTCCTCGCGCCAGTCGCTGCGCCTCCTGGGCAGCGTGGGCGAGCCCATCAACCCGGAGGTGTGGCGCTGGTACCACGACGTCGTGGGCGAAGGCCGCTGCCCGGTGGTGGACACGTGGTGGCAGACGGAGACGGGCGGCATCCTGATTGCCCCGCTGCCGGGGGCCACGCCCACCAAGCCGGGCTCCGCCACCCTGCCCTTCTTCGGCGTGGAGCCGGTGCTGGTGGACGACGAGGGCCGCGTCATCGAAGGCAACGGCGTCAGCGGCAACCTGTGTCTGGCGCGCTCGTGGCCGGGACAGGCTCGCACGCTGTATGGCCACCACCAGCGCTTCAAGGAGACGTACTACGCGCGCTTCCCCAACCTGTACTTCACCGGTGACGGGTGCCGCCGCGACGAGGATGGGTACTACTGGATTACCGGCCGCGTGGACGACGTGCTCAACGTCTCCGGGCACCGCCTGGGCACCGCCGAGGTGGAGAGCGCGCTGGTGGCCCATGAGGCCGTCGCCGAGGCCGCGGTGGTGGGCTTCCCGCACGACCTCAAGGGCACGGGCGTATGCGCGTTCGTCACGGTGAAGCCGGACTGGCAGGAGTCCGCCTCCGAGCAGATGGTGGGCGCGCTCAAGGAGCAGGTTCGGCATGTCATTGGCCCCATCGCCACGCCGGACCGGGTGGTGCTGGTCAACGGCCTGCCGAAGACGCGCTCCGGGAAGATTCTGCGCCGCATGCTCCGCAAGATTGCCTCGGGCGAGGTGGAGAACCTGGGTGACGCCAGCACCCTGGCGGACCCGTCGGTGCTCGACGAACTCCTCGCGAAGGCCACACCCCCACAGGCGAAGCGCTGACCGGAGGAGAATTCCCATGTCCACGAATCCGAATGAGGAAGCGCTGGAAGCACTCGCGGCGGCGCGCTGGCGCGTGGCCGGCGTGCTCACCGTGACGACGCTGGTGGCGTACCTGGGCTTCATCCTGCTGGTGGCGTTCGACAAGCCGCTCATGGGGCAGCAGCTCGTCCCCGGCCTGTCCATTGGCATCCTGCTGGGCGCGCTGGTCATCGTCGCGGCCTGGGCGCTGACGGGCATCTACATGCTGTGGGCGAACGGGAAGTACGACCGCGCCCTGCACCAACTCCGCGGTGGGAAGTGAGGCAGGCATGAACCCCGCAGAAACGACGACGCAGCTCGGCCAGCCGAACGCGACGGCCATCCTGTTCTTCCTCCTCTTCGTCGGCGTCACCCTGGCGATTACGTACTGGGCGGCGCGCAAGACGAAGACGACCTCGGAGTTCTTCGCCGCGGGCGGCGGCGTGAGCGCGGCGCAGAACGGCTTCGCGCTCGCGGGCGACTACATGAGCGCCGCCAGCTTCCTGGGCATCGCGGGCCTGGTGGCCACGTCCGGCTTCGACGGGCTCATCTACTCCGTTGGCTGGCTGGTGGGTTGGCCGGTCGTGACGTTCCTCATCGCCGAGCCCCTGCGCAACCTGGGCAAGTACACCTTCGCGGACGTGGTGGCCTACCGGCTGAAGCAGACGCCGGTGCGCCTGTCCGCGGCGGTGGGCACGCTCACCGTGGTCAGCTTCTACCTGATTGCGCAGATGGTGGGCGCCGGCAACCTCATCCACCTGCTGTTCGGCCTGTCCTATGAGGCGGCGGTCGTCATCGTGGGCGCGGTGATGATTCTCTACGTCCTCTTCGGCGGGATGATTGCCACCACGTGGGTGCAGATCGTCAAGGCGGTGCTGCTGCTGGCGGGCGCCACGGGGCTCGCGGGCATGGTGCTGTCCAAGTTCGGCTTCAGCCCACTGCGGCTCTTCAACGAGGCCGCCACCCAATACGGCGCGGAGGTGCTGGCACCCGGGAAGCTGGTGAACAACCCGCTGGAGGCCATCTCCCTGGGCGTGGCGCTGATGTTCGGCACCGCGGGCCTGCCGCACATCCTGATGCGCTTCTACACGGTGCCGGACGCGAAGGCGGCGCGCAGCAGCGTCTTCTACGCCACGGGGCTCATCGGCTACTTCTACCTGGTGACGTTCATCCTGGGCTTCGGCGCGTCCGTGCTGGTGGGCCGTCAGGCGATTACCGGCGTGGACAAGGGCGGCAACATGGCGGCGCCCATGCTCGCCGAAGTCGTGGGTGGCACGGGCTTCCTGGGCTTCATCTCCGCCGTCGCCTTCGCCACGATTCTGGCGGTGGTGGCCGGCCTGACGCTGTCCGGCGCGGCGGCGCTGTCCCATGACTTGTGGTCCAGCGTGGTGCGCAAGGGGCAGGCCCCCGAGGCGGAGCAGCTCAAGGTGGCCCGGCTGGCCAGCCTCTTCCTGGGCGTCCTGGCCATCATCCTGGGCGTGGCCTTCAAGGGGCAGAACGTGGCCTTCATGGTGGGTCTGGCCTTCGCCATCGCGGCGAGCGCCAACTTCCCGGCGCTGCTCCTGTCCATGGCCTGGAAGAAGTTCACCACGAATGGCGCGGTGGCCAGCATGCTGACGGGCGCCATCAGCTCGGTGCTCTTCATCTTCCTGTCCCCCACGGTGCAGGTGGACCTCCTGGGCAACACGTCCGCGCTGTTCCCCCTGCGCAACCCGGGCGTCATCACCATTCCCCTGGCCTTCATCGTGGGCGCGGCGGTGTCGCTGCTCTTCCCCGAGCACGAGTCCGCCGCCCGCTTCGCCGAAGTGAAGCACCGGATGCACGTGGGGGTGCCCCAGCCGGCCCCCGCGGTGGCCACCGTGGCATCGAAGCCCGCGGATGAGCCGTCCCGCCCCGCCGCCACGGGCAGCGAGGCCAAGGCCTGAGGACGGACATTCCCCTGGGGCACGGGTCGCCTACACTGGGCCCGTGTCCAACGCCTCAGAGCAGGGCCCCACCGAGGGCCTCCGCGGTCGGTTGCACGAAATCATCTTCGAGGCGGAGACGCCCGCGGGCAGGGCATTCGACGTCGGCCTCCTGTGGGCCATCCTCTTCAGCATCATCGCGGTGATGCTGGAGAGCGTCGCCTCGGTGCGGGCCCAGTACGGGAGCCTGCTGCTCGGCGTCGAATGGTTCTTCACGGGCCTGTTCACCCTGGAGTACCTGCTCCGGCTCTTCTCCGTCAGCAAGCCGCTGCGTTACGCCCGCAGCTTCTTCGGGCTGGTGGATTTGCTGGCGATCCTGCCCACCTTCCTGAGCGTTCTGATTCCCGGGGCACAGTCCCTGCTGGCGATTCGAGTGCTGCGGCTGCTGCGCGTCTTCCGCGTGCTCAAGCTGTCGCACCTGCTCGGCCAGGCGGAGGTGCTGCTCACCGCGCTGCGCGCCAGCCGCCCGAAAATCACCGTCTTCCTGGGCACCGTGCTGACCATCGTCGTCATCATGGGCGCGCTGATGTACGTGGTGGAGGGCCAGGAGAACGGCTTCGACAGCATCCCGCGCGCCATGTACTGGGCCATCGTCACCGTGACGACGGTCGGCTTTGGCGACATCACCCCCAAGACGGCACCTGGGCAGTTCATCGCCTCCATTCTGATGGTGATGGGCTACGGCATCATCGCCGTGCCCACGGGCATCGTCTCCGTGGAGCTGGCCGCCGCCACGCGGCACGCGGTGGACAACCGGGCGTGCCCCGCCTGTGGCCAGCAGGGGCATGACCTGGACGCGCATTTCTGCAAGCACTGCGGTCACGGGCTCTAGGTCGCGGGCGCTCGCATGGCCCCCGTACCAGCGGCCGGGCGCCTCCTGGACTGGACGGAGGCGGAACCGGCGTCCGACTCCAGCCAATGCCCCTCACAGGGTGAAGCTTATCGACGGAGCCCTGGCTCTCGATGCCCTGGAGGCAACCATGCTCTTCCGCCAGCTCTTCGACACGACGTCCTCGACGTACACCTATCTGCTTGGGGACGAGGAACAAGGAACGGCACTCCTCATCGACCCCGTCGCGGAGAAGCTCGACCGGGACCTCACGCTGCTGCGGGAGCTAGGCCTCTCCCTCACCCATGCGCTCGACACACACGTGCACGCGGACCATGTCACTGCGTCCGGCCTGCTCCGGGCTCGCACGGGCGCCAAGGTGGTGAGTGGCATCACCGGGGCACCGTGCGCTGACATCCACGTGAAACATGGCGACACGCTGCGCGCCGGGACCTTCACGCTCCAGGTGCTCGCGACGCCGGGCCACACGGATGACAGCGTGAGCTACCTGTTGGGAGACCGTGTCTTCACCGGGGATGCCCTGCTCATCCGTGGCAATGGCAGGACAGACTTCCAGAATGGGAACGCCGGCACCTTGTATGACTCCATCACCCAGGTGCTGTTCGCGCTCCCCGATGAGACGCTCGTGTACCCGGCCCATGACTACAGAGGGCTGACGGTGACGACCATCGGCGAGGAGAAGCGACACAACCCGCGCGTGGCCGGCCGGAGCCGAGACGGCTTCATCCAGCTCATGAACAACCTGGGCCTGCCGAAGCCCAAGCTCATCGACGTGGCGGTTCCCGCCAACCGCGCTTGTGGACTGACGGCACCGGTCCGCGCGCGAGGCAGCTTCACACATTGAGGTACAGGGGGGCGGCGCCGGCTCAAGGCTTGCTGTTCGGAAATGTCGGGACATTTGTGGGCGGTCTCAATCGGTGAACGCACGCGCCACGTTCCCGGGCCAACCTGTCACAACACGGCAGCGAGCCCCACCCAGACATCACCGCCTCCTGCGACTCCAGGGCAGGTATGTTGATGCCAAGCGCACAACTCGATGAAACACCCGCCAGAAAGCAGGCCCCCGACGTTCACTCCGCACCACGCTGGGTAGGATGCGGTTCCATGCCTCGCACCGCGCATAGGCCGCTGGAAGTGGATGAGGAGAAGCTCGTCCTTCAATTCCCCAGCCTGGACCGTAAGGCCGTGGGTGCTTTCTTCACGCCTGCACCGCTGGCGGAACGCACCCTCGCGCTCGCGCTCCAGCACGTGGGCGGAGGCCCCCTCACGGTCGTGGACCCCTCGTGCGGCGCGGGCGCCTTCCTCACCGCCGCTTCGCGGCTGCGGCCCGGCGTCCGGCTCTGTGGCCTCGAGTTGGACCCCGAGGTCGCCCGCCTCTGCCAGGCCCGCGTGCCCGAGGCCACCGTGCGCGCGGGAGACGCGCTGCGAGACGGACTGGAGCCCCTGCTCGCCACCACTCCGCCGGACCACCAGGAGCTGTGGGTGGGCAACCCGCCCTACAACGGCACCTCCTCCGTGCTGAAGGACCCGGGCACCTATGCGCGGCTGCGCGCCCTGCTCCCACTGGCACTGATGCCTGGCACCAGCCTGCGAGACGACTTCGCCTTCTTCCTCCTGGTGGCCGCGCACCGGCTGGCCACCCGTCCCGGTGCGCTCGCCTTCATCATCCCCGCGAGCTTCCTCGACGCCTTCATGTACGCGCCGCTTCGCCAGTCGCTGCTGGAGACACTCTCCCTGCGCGAGGTGGTGGACCTGGGCCCCGGCGCCTTCGCGGGCACCCAGGTGCGGACCTGCATCACCGTGTGGAGCTCCCTCC
>NZ_SRLV01000005.1:0-182859 GCF_006518205.1 Myxococcus sp. CA005
ACGAAGGGCCGCAAGCAGGCCAAGGGATGAACCACCCAGCGTCGCTGACGCTCCGACCGCTCGCCATCAGCCGGAATCGCTGCTCGGCTTGAGCCGGAACGAGTGCTCACCATGACCGGAATACGCAGGGTTGGCGGCGCTCACGAGTGCGGCCGGGCACGCATCCCATGTCCGGGTGAAGGTGCTCGACGGCGCGGGGATGTGGCGGAACTTGAGCCAGCTTGAAGGCCGCGACTTTCTCGATGCTGTCGAGGTGGACGAGGACGTTGACCAGCCGGTGTCGGCCGCGACGGTGACGCTCAAGCGGCAGATTGAACTCTTCAGCGTGGTCCCGCTCCGGGCCGACTCGAAGCTGAATGCCGCCAGCGGGCAGCTCATCCGGCCGGGGCGCGAGTTCACCGTCGAGGCGGCGGTTTCGCCCCTCGGCATGGCGCCGAGCGAAGGGGCGTGGCGCACGCTTTTTCATGGCGACATCGACGAAGTCGACTTCGCTGGCGAGCAGCTCGTCTTCCGTGGGCGCGACTTGGGCGGACGGCTCCAGGATACCTTCATCGAGGCTGAGCGGGCCTACGGGGACGACGCCCAGGGCGTTGCCGTCGAAGCGGTGATGCAGGCCCTCCTGACTGACAACGGGACGGGCGTGGTGCTCCATACCCCGGTGTCGCCAGGGTGGAGGCTTCGTCAGTACGCGCAGAAGAAGGCGAGCGTCCTCGATGCCGTGCGGGACTTGGCTCAACAGATTGGCTGGGAGGTGCGCTACCGCTGGCGCGAGTCGAGCGGGACATTCGCTTTGACGTTCACCGAGCCCAACCGGACGAATCCGCCGCTCGCGTGGACCTTCGGCCCTGATGACTACCGCGACGTCACGAAGCTCGCCGTCAGCAGGACGGACGTCCGCAACAGGGTGGAGGTCGTCTTCTCGGACACTGGCGACTTGGACGTCGCGGGGCACGCAAAGACGAAGAGTGTCGTCGTTGAGGACGCCGCGAGTCAGGCCGCCTACGGCGTGCGCTACATGCAGATTGCCGAGGGGGCTTCGAGCAACATCAACAGCGAGGTTGAAGCGCGGAGGATGGCGGAAGCGGCCCTGTCCGACTTGTGCGAGCCGCTCGCCGACCAGGAAATCGACCTCGACTTCTTCCTTCCGGTGGAGCTGGGCGACCTCTTTCGGTTTCACCCCAACGGCGTTCACTACTCGGACGCGCAGAACCTGGCAGTCACCGGGTTTCGCCACGTCTTCACGGCAGAGGGAGACGCACGCACCACGCCTACAACGCGCGGGAAGCCCTCCTTCGGCGTCTCCATGTGGCTGGAGATGGACACGCGTCCCGGACTGGGCGAGCCCGCGCACACGTCCCCGCCGCTTGTCCCGCTGAACATCAACGTGACGGCCGTCGTGAATGGCTTCTCACTGTCCCTCGCCCCGGCTGCGAGTGGCCCAGTTGCTTCGGGGTACGAGCTGCACGTTTCGACGTCGAGCGGCTTCACGCCGAGCAGCTCCACTCTGCGCGGGACGTTCGACACGACGGCATTCGGTGTGTCCGACCTGATGCCGGGAGCGACATACTTCGTGCGCGTGGTTCCCCGAGACAGCTTCGGCAATCGAGGCAACGCGTCGCCTCAGCTCTCCGTCACGCCGAAGCAGCTCGAAGGCGCGTCGCTAAGCGATGCCGCGGTCGGCTTCCAGCATCTGCTGTACCCGCCCACCGATAATCTCATTCCGAATGGCTACAACGAAGCGGGCATTCGCGCCGTGGGGAAGTCACCCGACGGTGACAGGCTCGTCGAGGACCCTGTGAATGCCCGGGTGGGCCGCTGGGTGCGCCGGGTGGAGCTGACGAACACGGGGGCATGGCCGGGGCTGAGCTGGACGGGCGGGTATGGCTCGGCGGTTCCAGGCGGGCGGCTCAAGTGCTCGCCTGGGGACGAGTTCTTCGCCGAGGTCTACGTCAAGGCGTCGTCCGTCACCGTCGGGGGCATGGGAACCCTGCATTTGCTGTGGGAGGACGGAAGCGGCGCCTACGCGGGCCAGGGCACGAGCGTCTTTCTGGGACAGGTGGGAACGACGTATCGGCGCGTCACCGTGAAGGGGATGTGCCCGGCCGGGTGCACGGGGGTTCAGCTCTTCTGGGAAACCCAGGTGGCGGCGGCGGACGTGGGCAAGCGGCTCTACTTCGATGCCGTCTCCATGCGGAAGATGGTCACCTTCGACTTGCTCGCGGCGAACACCCTCAAGACGTCCAACTACGCCGAGGACGGCAGCGGTATCCCTACGGCCGGGGCGAAGCTCGACAACGTCGGAACGACGCTCAAGGTGGCCTCTAACAACGTCCAGGTGGGGCGCTACTACCTGAGCGACGGCTTCTTCCGTTCCGTGCAGGCCCTCGCGGACACGGGAAGCCGCATCTACTACCGGGGCAACAACGAGGGCGTTCCGAACATCGACCGACTCAACATCCAGGTGCTTGAGGGTTACGCCATTGCCGGGGCGGCTGGTGGCGCGGCGAGCTTCACCTGGGCTCACTACCATGCCGTCATCCAGCCCCAGGTGGTGAGCGACAACCTCGATGCGCTGCGCTTCATGGAGGTGGGATTCTACTGGGCATATAGCGATAGCAACGCGCCCCAGTGGCTCTATGGGACATCGGTGCCGCTGGCCGACCGCAAGTATCAGAACGGCGCTGTAGACGGTGACGCCAGCAACGCGACGCGCGCGGGCTTCACCTTCATGTATGGCGACAGGTTCAACCGGCTGCGGGACGCCATGGCGAACAGGCTGCTTTACCTGAAGGTGCGGCTCCACAACGCGAGCGGCTACAGCGCCGAGCGGTGGTTCTTCCCGCCGAGCAGCTACAACGTCAACATGCTTCGGAGCGCGACGGGGCCCGCGTCAACGCCAACCGGCAGCGGTGGAGGTGGCGGGGGCACGCACGGAACCTGCGTCGCGCCGTGGGAACTGGTGTTGCTCGGCGATGGTTCGGAAGTACCTGCCGAAATGCTCCGGCCTGGGATGCGAGTGCTCACCATGCACGAGCACGAGCGAGATGGCGGCATCTTCGAGGTGACGCACGTCAGAAGGCATCAGGCAGCGCGTTGCACGCTCACCATGACGGATGGGCGTGTGCTCGTCGTGACGCCGGACCATCGCTGGCGGACGTTCGAGCGCGGGTGGACACGCACGGACGCGCTTCGCCCCGGAGAGACGATTGATGGAGTCGCTCCGGGACGAGTGGCTCGTGTTGAGCCAATGGACTTTGGCGACGTGATGAGAATCACCGTTCGCTTCGCGATGACTTACATTGTGCAGGGGCTCCTTGCGCACAACCTCAAGCCACGAGACTAAAGATTCCAGGATGTTTGCTGTGTTGAGCAGCCTAGCTCAGGTCTTCGAGGACCCTCAGGAGTCTGGATTTTGCGAAATAGTAGAACTCGTCACGCTCGATTATGTTCTTGCCTTGAGTGTTGCACTTGGGAGCCTGTCCATACTGTTCGCGAAAAACCAATAGGAACGCGCGCTCAAGCTTGACCCATGTCTTTACTTTTTGCCGTGGACGGCAGGTGACTATTCGAACGTCGAATGAGTCTACGCCTCTCTGTCCAAGAACATCGTCCGTCCAATCTGCGGCGCTTTGAGCCACTCGATCAATGCCATTCTTTGTTGTCCCGATATAGGCGATGCGGCTTCTGCCGAGCTTGTACTTGAGCTTTTGGTTGGCTGTTATTATGTAGACTAGCCGATCGCGCCCGGCCGCCACTCGGGTGACGTGAAGGGCCTCCCCTCGTTTTAGCGATACGCTGAGTCGCCGATTGGGCATGGTTGGCTTCCTTGTGGTGGGTGATTTAAGTCATGAGAACAATGGTTGATGCCCTAGTGACGGGCGCCGGTTTATCGAAGGGTCATGTGGAGAGTCGACGTGAATGAGATCCGCGGCGTCAGAGTCCAGATTCGACCCTGTGCTTGTTAAGTGCGACCGTGCTTGGGTGCAGTTCAGGGCGAGAAGGTAGTCGGAGATGTTGTTTGTTTAGGCTGGCGTATTGAGTGGATGTAATTCTCGCGTGAGTCAGAATGGTCCAGTTGGCGGTGTCGACCGCAATCAATCCTCGATCAAAAAGAGTGTGAATGTCCGCCCTTAAAAGCAGCCCATTCTCGAGGGTATTGGTCGCAGGTCCTTTAAACGGAAGGATATGTGCAGCCTCGAGAACCTCCTCGAGATCACACTCTGTGATGGCGCACCTGTTGCCGTATGCCTCAAGCAAGCTCTTTCGAAATGCCGACTGCCCCTGTCGCTGGACGATTGCACTAAGCGTGCGGGCTCTGGCATCTTCAATGCTGTGGGGATCAAAATGACCGCTCGCACTAATCGTCTCGGCAGTATTGGCAATGTCACCTGCGGACATGACTATTGATCGCGTGGGCGTGGCGAGCGATCTCCCTAGACTGTGTAGATCTGTCCCTTGAGTGTTGAGATCGAGGTAGAGACGAATCTTCTTCTGCCCGTTTCCGCCCTTCGCGTTAGCACGTTGTCCAATCGGCTTTTGCGCAGCACTTAGGGCTTTTCTCAGCTTGTCAAAGTCATCGATGAGGGATAGGTCTACAGGAAGTTTGAAGGGAGCTCGCACATTCAGACGGCGCTGTTCGATAGGCAATCCAGCGTCCAGTACATTGTCGGAATCAACAGAGGCATCCCGAATTTTAGCGCCTCTTTGCGCTAGTCGCTCCAATATAAGTCGGAGTCCCGGGTCGTAGTCTTGATTTCTTCTCTTGCCAAGGGGAGAGTCTTTTCCACCTCCCTTCGATTCGAAGAGCAGTGTAGTTTCGCCCTGCAACAGCTCCAGCGAGAAGTGGGCATCCAGTTCGCTTCCGGAAGCGCTCTGGACGGCGAAGAGACCTGAAGTGCTCATGGCTGCTTCCTGGTAGAGGAGATACGAGATACGTCGTTGGCCGAAGTAGCGCCAATGCCAGATGTCTAGGGAACTCCCAGCGGCATGAAGTTACCATTGTTCGCTGCCAGCAGGGAAGATCTGGGACTTGGGAAGCCGCCGACTCCGGTAAATGCTGTGGGCGTCTGATCACCATGGTGGCTTATTTGGAACCACTTGGTTGCGTGCCCTGAACCACATCGAAGAGTCACACGCATTTACCAGGGGCAACCTCAAGCCCCTGGTGACGTCGTGACCGCAGAAGAGACCAAGTCCCTACAGCTCGTAGTCGGCTCCCTGCTTGGAACGGCCGGCGTCGGTGTCCTCACCTGGGCCGCGAAGTCCCTGGTTGGGGAGATTCGCGCCCTCGTTGAGAAGGTCGCGCGGCAGGACGAGCGCATCAACGCCCTGGCCGTGGAACTGGGCGCGCTGCGTCGGTGGCGCGACGAGTTCACCCGAGGGCTCCCGGCTCAGGTTCAGCAGGTCGTTGAACTGGAGCTGCTTCGCATGTCCCAGTCGGGCGGGCGGGGCTCGTGATGACCCATGCGAACTTCGAGCGGGTCGACCTTGACCGCGTTTATCTGCCGTTCGTTGCGGTCTCCCTTGAGGTCATCGCGCGTAGTGCAGCCCACGGCGTTCGCTACGTCGCGACGCATGGCTTCCGTGACCTGCCGGAGCAGGCAGAGCTGCGTCGGTTGTACGCGGCGGGCAAGGGCGGCAAGGCATCGCCCGCAGGATTGTCCGCGCACAACTACGGCCTCGCCTTCGACTTCGTTTGTGACGCGAGCCCGCGACCTGGCGTGCAGCCGGATTGGCGTGAGTCGGCTTACCGCGTGCTGGGTGACGAATCCACGAAGGCGGGCCTTGTCTGGGGCGGCAGGTTCGGTGACTCCCCCCATGTGCAGTGGCCGGGCTACGTGAGCGCGCTTCAGCTCACGCCGCTTCGCACCCTGGTCCAACAGAGTTCCCTCGCCGACGTGTGGGCTCGCCTCGATGCCGAGCGCCTGTCGCCGAAGTGGCGTGCAGCAAACCCGAAGCTCGCGGCCGAACTGGAACGGCTGGGCTTCTAACCCGGAGGCAACATGATTGACGCTGGTGTAGTCGGGCCGAACCCCGAGCAGTTCGAGGAGTTCGCGCGCCTTCTTCTCGATGCCGTGACGAGCAGGAACTACGCGCTGCTCGCCGCCCTGGTGGTGGTGGTGCTCGTCTACCTGCTGCGGAGGTTCGGTGGCGGGTTCGTCCCGTTCTTCAATACCGACAGAGGCGGCGCCGTTCTCGTGCTTGGCGTCTCCCTCGCTGGCGCGGTAGCGAACGCGCTCGCTGCGGGGGCTCCGTTCTCGCTGGCGCTGATGCTGACGGCGCTGCAAGTGGCCCTGACGGCCGCTGGTGGCTTCACCATCATCAGGCGGATTCTGTTCGGGAGCGCCGCCATTGCCCGCGCCGAGCTGGCGGGCGCGATTGCCGCGGGGCAGGTCGCGGAGAAAGCCGCAGCGATTGCTGTGCTGGAGCAGCTCGACACCCGGGGCGACAAGTGAAGCTCGGCGCGCTCGTGCTGGTTGTTCTGCTCGCGCTTCCCGCGTCGGGCTCGGAGGTCATCAGCGTCGAGCGCGCTCAGCTCTTTCCGGATGGAGGTTCGGCAGCCGTGGAGGTGGAGGGCGGCTGCTGGCTGTCGGAAAGCCGCTGCATTCGAACCGCCTCGGAGATTGCGCGGCTGCGCGCCGAGAACGAGTCGTTACGCCAGCAGGCTGGGGACGTGTCCTTCACGGTCGCCATTGTGGCGCTGCTTGCCGGGCTTGGGGCCGGGTTCGCCGTTGCGAAGCTTGTGGAGCGATAGCGGGCGGCTGCGGAATCGGCGCGGTTGGTCTGGGACCTCGCGACGCCGTGAACTACGTACTCACCACAGCCGCCCGGCTGCCTTCATACCTAGGCGGGACCAACAAGCCAAGTGCGAGGCACGGGGGACCGCGCACCACACGGGGCGTGCTGGCCTGTAGGAAATAGGCCCACTGCGCGAGTATCCGCGATGGTAGCTTCCTGCTCTGGGAGGTCATGCGCCTTTGATCCAACCGGTCAGATTGGCCCTTGTGCTGGTTCTCGCGTGGGGGGGCTGCGACGCCAGCCATGGCGGAACAAGCGGAACGCGCGAAGCGGGACCGCGCGGTGTCCGTTGCAAACAGCCCTACCGATCCACTTCCTGTCGTCCGAGTGGCTCGCGACACGCCGACGCTCTTCCTGTTTCCGGCTCCCATCAACCGGAAGACCCTGACCTTCGACGAGTCGCGGATTCGCGTCCTGGATGCCGGTGAGCGGTCGGTCATCGTTCAGCCGGTGGCCGACCTTGCCGAAGGTGAGCGCTACGAAGTTGGGGTCTTCTTCGCGGATGGCCGGGCTCCTGCGCGAGCTGCCTTCTCACTGGTCACAGACCCGGCCGAAGTGGACATTCAGATCAATGTTCAGCGCCCCGAGATGACAGTCGAGGGATGCCCGGTTGACGAACCGCGAATGCCCAGACCTGAAGACTTCGTGCTGCTCGGGTATGTCGACAAGGAGGGCGTAACGGCAACGCTCATCAAGGGACATAGAGATGCGGCACAAGGCTTCGCTGTAGTGTCCGGGGTGGCCTATCGCGGACAGGGGTGGGTGCTTGTGGATCTTGGGATACGGAACAACCTCGGGCAACCACCTTGGGTGCCACGAGTAGCCACGCTGACTGGACGCGTCGGGCTGCCGCTAAAGGGGCGCATCGTAACAGTTGCTCCGGGCGCAATGCCTTCAGGCGGATACGGCCGAATTCTCGTGGTTGCCGAGACAGCACAGTTGAGTGCAAGCCCTGTCTTTACTCTGGAGGTGGTGGGGGACGGCCGCACGCTCACGATCCCCAATGTGAGGTTGCCAAAGGCTGCTTCCGGGGGAACTCCATGAACGTGATTTCGATGTTTCCACCCCCTGGTACGACCATCGATGGGTGGAGTGTCGTCAGAGAGATTGGAAACGGTGGTTTTGCAGTCGTCTATCTCGTCGAAAAGCATGGCCGTCGATGCGCGCTCAAGTTAGCTCGCCACCGGGATTCGAGTGGGGACGACAAGCAGACTCACGCGCGGACGCTTCGAGAGCTTTCGGCACTCCTCCTTCTGGACCATCCGAACATCGTCAAGCACCGTGGGTATGGATACTCCGAGCAGGGAAATGTCTATCTCGCGCTCGAGTACGTAGAGGGGTGGACCCTTGCTGAATGGGCGGAGCGTAAACACCCCACGGTTCAAGAGGTCTTGCAGGTCTTCGACAAGATTTCCGCCGCGCTTTCGTACATGCACGGCCGTGGCGTCCTACATCGGGATTTGAAGCTGTCCAACGTTCTGATTCGGAAGAGCGATGGAGAGCCGGTCATTATCGACTTTAGCTGTGCCAGCTACTCGTTGGCTGAAGAGCTGACGGATTGGGGCTTGCCTCCGGGGACGGACCGCTTTCGCGCGCCGGAGCAGTTCGCATGGCTTCGGGAGCACAAGGCCGAACAGCGCGCGAAGTACGCCTTCCGCGTCGCGGACGAGATTTTCGCGGTCGGCGCCATGCTCTATGAGTTGCTGACCGACCCCCGACCCACGGAGGTTCAAGCGCGAGTTACGCTCAACAGCACCGTCATGAAGCCGCCTCCTGCGCGTGCGTTGAACGTGCGTGTTCCAGAAGCTCTGAACGACCTCGTTGATTGCATCCTGTCGCGTGACCCGGCCAAGCGCCCCGTCGACTCAGAGGCTCTACGTCGTGAGCTGGGCGAACTCCTGGCCTATTCGAGTGCGGAGTTCCTACGCCCGGTGCATCCGCCGTCCGAGCAACGGAAGCCGGAGGCACCTGGGCCGGTGCGCCCTGCCGTAGAGGTGCCGAACTCGCCAGATGCCCTTGAGCGTGGCCCTGTGCGGACTGGAATGGGCCTCTTGGCGGGCGTGGCAACCCTCATCTCGTTGGTCGTGGCTGGGGGCTTCTTGCTCACCCGAGGGGAACCCACGGAGCCCGGGGCGCCGACCGTCGCTGGTGCGCCGAGCCCGCAGAGCCCTCCTTATTCGGCTCCGCGCACGTCGTCTGCCCCTGCTATGTCACCTCCTAGCCCCCCGCCTGTGCTGCTGACGGGGCAAGTAACTGCCGCTCCGAAGGAAGGTTCAACCGTGAAGACGACTCCGTCACCCGAGGTCCCACCCCAAGGACGCCAGTTACGCGGGAGGACGAAGGCCGCCGTTGCTGCCGACTGCGCGACGATGACGCTCGTTGCGGCACTCGCGGCGGGTTGCCCCAGTGCCCAGATTCGGCCTGAGGCGTTCACTTGCCCGGCTGGTGCGGAAGAGTCGATGCGGGAGGATCTCCGCTGGAAGGTAAATCAATCGTTCAACCTCACCCTCAATGCCCGTCATGGCCCTGAAGACGTTGTTTGGTTCACTGCTGGGGCAGATGTGGTGGGGGTGGTTCCGAAGGGGGTTCTTTCGGTCCAGAATGCGTTTGCTCCGCCTGGGACGCATTTCTACGGCAAGGCGTATTACCTATCTGACCGAATGGGCCGCTCGGAGGGACCCGCGCTGGTCATCCGCTACGACCGAGTGAAGCTGCCGGGGCAGGATGAGCGCCCCGTGTGCTTCGTCGTCGAGGCCCCCTCTGAAGGGTACAGTGACGGCCGGGTGAAGGCGTTTAACTCAGGGGGCGGCTACGTCGTGGACCGCTGGCCCTGACCGCAGGGGGGACGTAATAGGTAGGAGGTCAAATTCGGGCCGAATACGCCGTTTTGACCCCATGACCCGTGAGGGCGTTCCCTCAACCGGATGCCGCAGGTAGCGTTTTCCTCGTCGCGTTGGTTGCGAGTTCGCACACGAGGGGCAACGGCATGTCGAAGGCAATCGAGTTCAAGATCCCACGGGGGGCGATCCTCTTCTCGGCGGGCGGGGTCGGCTACGAGTACCGCGAGGACTTAGGGCCGACTCACCACGGGATGGCCCTGTTCGTAGCTCGGCTGCGAACCGCGTCCGGGGCACCGCGCGGGAAGGTGCTGCTCAAGGCGGTTCCGGCTCCATCGGAAACGGAAGGGGCTCGGGTCATGCGTGCTCGGGCGAAGCTCGATGAGCAGGTTCGCCTTGCTACCTTCCTCAATCACCCGTCCATCCTCAAGGTGCATGGGCTGCACAAGGTCGAGGGCTATTGGTACGTCAGTACGGAGCACCCGGATGGTCACTCCCTGAATGAGCTGCTGACGCTCGTTGGTGAGAGTCAGCGATGGTTCCCGCCGCTCTTCGTTCTCTACGTCGGCGCTCAGGTCGCAGCGGCCCTTGAGCACGCGCACGCCGCGAAGGACGAGCAGGGACGGCCACTCAACATCGTTCATCGGGCCGTCGACGTTGAGCACGTCTTCGTCAACTGGGACGGGACGGTTCAGCTCGCCGACTTCGGCCTCGCGCTGTCTGACTTGCCGGGCCGAGTGGCCTCTTCGGCGCGGGGCCCTTACGGGGACCACTTCTACTCGTCACCGGAGATGCTTCTAGGGGGGAGCGTCGATGCGCGCTCCGACCTCTTCATGCTGGGCGTCGTGCTGCTCGAACTGGCAACGGGGAAGAACCTGCTCTTTTGCCCGGACGACATCACGCCCGAAGTCATGGGCTCGTTGCCCACGAAGAAGCGTCGTCGGGTCGCTCGGGCAATCAAGCGGGCCACGCTCGCAGGGGCGCCGCCGTTGGTGGCCGACGCGATTTGGCGCGCGGCGACACTGACGGCTGCGGACGTAGACGCGATGACTGAGGGGCTTCCCCAGGGGCTGCGCGTGACGCTGAATCGGCTACTTCGGGTTGCCCCTCGTGAGCGCTACCAGTCAGCGGGGGAGTTGGCTGCCGACCTGGCGGCCTGGTTTGGTGGCACTTTCACGAAGGCCGATGCCGCAGCGGAAGTGCGAGCGCGGGCGGCTCAGGCCGAAGAGGCAGCACGGGGCACGGTATCGCCCCAGCGCCGTGGGCGGGGAACGCGCAATCCGGATGACGTGACGACGTCCTGACCGACTGGCGGGGGCGGCATTTGGGCCGTTTCCATGTTGCACGTATGTCGCACGACACTGCGGAACGGACCGGAACTGGGTGGGACACCAGGGGACACGGCGGGACATCGAAGCTGAGTCGTTCCGGGCGGTTACGAGGTAAGGGCGCGATTCTGCTGGGATTTTCGCACCGTCCGGAGCGGGTTCGATTCCCGCCGCCTCCACTGTGAAGCCCAGCAATCCCACCGGGTTGCTGGGCTTTTTGTATCCGGCGGCGCACCGCCGACCCGCCGGGCTCACGTCTCCAGCCCTGTCTCTGTACAACTCGCTCCTCGCCGACCACGCCCCTCGTCCGCTTGCAACCCCTTACGCCACATCACTGGCCGGACGGTTATGGTTCACCGCTCCGGAGTCTCCATGCGGATGGCCAGCGCGCGACAGCCCGCGCCGACCTCCTGGCCATCGGGCGGAGCCCACGCTCCGACCGAGTGATAGAGTCTGCCCTCGCGTCTCTCCAGGTAGAGAATCATGTTGAGCGGCCAGCCGCTGCCCTGGAAGAGGTGTCGGTCCATGGGCGTGGGTTCCTGGCTGACGCGCAGGCCGCGCTCGTGGGGTGGGCCGATGCGGTGCCAGTCCGGGTGCAGGTGGATGGAGCCGAGCACTTCCAGTCCCTGGGCCTCAGCCTCTGTGGTGATGCGCAGCAACTCTCGTGGCTCGCACCAGAAGCCACGACGCCCGTTGGCGTAGCAGGCGCCGAAGCGGGGGATGATGGTGGTGTCGAACTCCTGGAGTACGCGCTCATCCGTCTCGCGGACGTTGGTGGCGAAGCGAACACGCTCCACGCGCATGGCGTCGCTGGCGACGCGCCCCAGCAGCACGGCCCAGCTCCGGGGCGGGAGCTCCGGGGTGCACGTGGTGTACTCGCGGATGGCGTCCACCAGGAAGTCTGACAGCACCGCCGAATCCAGCAGGACGGTCTCCGTCCTCATTCCGCCAGCTCCGCCATGGGAGTGCGGAGGCGGCCCGCTGCCCGATCCTCACGAAGCTGGGTGGCGAGGTGGCGGGCCATGCGCTCCTCGTAGGCAGCGGTGGACTCGGGCGTCCAGGAGTAGAAGCCCTGGCCCGTCTTCTGGCCCAGCTCGCCCCGCTCCACCTTCTGCGCGAGCACGGGCGGCACGGGGCGGCCGGTGCCGCGGAGGAGGGCCGTCATGAAGTCCAACCCCACCAGGTCCAGCCGGTCGAAGACACCCGAAGCGCCCAGGCGCCGTCCGACGCCCTGGGTGAGCACGCGGTCCACCATCTCCGGCGTGGCCACGCCCTCGTGCACCAGCCGGATGGCCTCGCCGATGAGGGCCTGCTGCAGGCGCGGACCCACCGAGCCCGGCACGTCCCTGGAGAACACCACCGGCGACTTGCCAAGCTCCTCAATGAACCGCCGCACCGTCTCCACCGCGTCGGGGGACGTCTTCTCGCCGGGAATGATGTCCACCAGCGGGATGAGGTGCGCGGGCAGATAGTAGTGGGCAGAGAGGACGCGCTCCGGCCGCGTGCAGTCCCGAGCGATGGCCGTCACGCTCAGCGCGGTGGTGTTGGTGGCGAGCAGTGTGTCGGGGGCCGCGAGCTGGTCCAGCTCGCGGAAGAGCTGCTGCTTGAGGGCGAGGTCCTCGGGGATGGACTCGATGACCAGGTCCTGCTCCACGGCGGCCTCGGCGAGCACTGTGGTGCGGCGGATGCGTCCGATCGCGGCGGGAGCCTGCTCCGGGGCGAGCAGGCCCGTCTCCACCAGCAGCGATGCGTCTCGCTCCAGCTTCGCGCGTGCCCGCTCGCTGCTGTCGGCGCGCGTGTTGTAGAGCACCACCTGCCTGCCGGCGATGGCGAGCTCGAGCGCGATACCGCACCCCATGGCGCCCCCGCCCACCATGCCAATCCTCTTCAGCCGCTTGTGTGTCATGGGGCACAGCCTTGCCAGCCCGCGCGACAGAGACAACCTCTTGATGTGTTGCTGTAATTGTTCATGGCGCATGTGTGATTGATGCACCGGGCCATGCCGGGGGCGCTCGGGCGCGTCGACCTGGCCACGGGCGCACTGCTCACACAGGTGCAGGGGCGCGCGATGGAATGACGAGCGAGCCGCGGAACGCCTCATTAGGTTGCTCGTCCCATGAACATCGGAATCATCGGCGCAGGGAGCATTGGCGCGACCCTGGCGCGGCACCTCAATGCCCTGGGGCATGAGATTTCACTAGCAAACTCACGCGGCGTCGAGGGCGTCACGACCATCGCGGCGAGCGTGGGTGCAAAGCCCGTCACCGTTCGCGACGCGGCGCACGCGGGCCCCATCGTCATCGTGACCATTCCCCAGAAGGCCATCACGGATTTGCCGCCCGGCCTGTTCGACGACGTGCCCGCGGACGTCGTGGTGGTCGACACGGGCAACTACTACCCGGAGTTCCGCGACGGCCACATCGGCGCCATCGATGCGGGGCAGACCGACAGCGAGTGGGTCTCAGCGCAACTGAAGCGTCCGGTCGTGAAAGCCTTCAACAACATCCAGGCTGGCAGCCTGGACACGAAGGGTCTTCCCCGTGGGGCACCGGGGCGCATCGCGCTTCCGGTTTCGGGCGATGACCCGCGGGCGCGACAGCAGATTCTTCAGCTCGTTGATGCACTGGGCTTCGATGCCATCGACGCGGGCCCCTTGTCGGAGTCCTGGCGGCAGCAACCGGGCACGGCGGTGTACTGCACCGACCTCGACGCCGAGAAGCTCCCAAAGGCCCTGGCCGCTGCCGACGCGACGAAGGTCGCCGAGGTCCGCCGGCAGAACGACCTGAGTGTCAAGGCCATGTTCAGCCGCTGAGGCCCCCGCGTTCAACGCGACCCGCGGACGGGCTCGTAGGCCTCGCGTCGCCCCCGAAGTCGCCCCTGAAAGTGAGGCGGCTCAGGCGCGCGTGGCTTCAGCGATACAGCGGGCGGCTTCGGCCGCGTCGCAGCCGTTGAGCCCAGCGCCCCACGCGGCGTTGGCTTCCAGGAGCACCCAGCCCCGGTCCTCCACCCAGGCCGCGTCCAGCACGCACGTGCGAGGCAGCATGGGCGACCGCGCCACGGTGTCGAGGAACGCCCGTGCCTCCGCGCGCAACGTCACGACTTACGAGGACAGCACGGGCGTCTCTGGCGCGAGGTCCCGGTGGTGCGGGCCTACAACGCCTGACCCAGGGCGCGCGTCACGGCGCGAGCTGTTCGACCGAAGGCGCGTGCGAAATGCGGATGGCTGGGATGTCCAAGACATCATCCTGCTTCAGGCGGGTCCCCACGATGACCTGGTAGGGCGGTTCATCGAGCACGGGGGCACGCCCATAGACGACGAAGTACTTGTCGTTGGCATAGGCCACGTTGCCGGACACGAGCTGGCGAGCCGCCGCGCCCCGGGAGATGGCAAAGCCGTGGCGGTCACGGACGTCCCCGTTCAGCTTCACGCGGGCGCCACGGACGCGGCCGGTGTCGGCCGTCAGCGCGCTCCAGGTGACGAGCACCTGGTGGCCCTCGGAGGCGACCTTGGGCGTGATGTCGTTCGTGCTCGAGGTGGCGATGGGGATGCCGCTGGGGTCCAGGACGTTCGCCGTCCCGTCCTTCACTCGGGCGCCGTAGATGTCGGGGGTGCCATTGCGTGCGTCGCTCCAGGCGACGAAGAAGCCCTGCTTCGTCGCCGTCACCGCCGAGAAGTTCTGATTGCCCGGCGCAGCGGAGATGACGAAGCCGTCCGGGTCGAGCACCGCGCCCGTGCGCCGGATTCTCGCGGCGAAGATGTCCTGGCCGCCGAAGCGAGAGTCCGTCCATGTCGCCAGGTACCGGTCATGGGACCAGGCCACCGCGACGCCATAGGAGTTGATGGCGGACAGTTGGTTGGAGATGAAGACCTCCTGGACGTCGAAGCCCGGCTTCGCCGTGTTCAGGGTGATGCCGCGGACCGCGCCAGTGGCGGTTCCGCCGAAGCCAATCCACGCCACCAGGCACTTGCGCTCGTGGCAGGCGATGCCCGGGGAGCCCGCGGGCTGGTGGTCGGTGGGGGTAAAGAGCGTGACCGGCGGGCCGTCCAATGTCCCGTTCCGGTTGACACGCGTCAGGAAGATGGAGGTGTCTCCGGTCCAGACGACGAGGAACTGCCGGCCATCGAACGCGGTCGCATGGTAGTAGGCGTCGGGTCGAAGCCCGGGGTTGAGGGGGATGGCATCCGGGTCCAGCAGCCGGCCATTCTTCGAGACGCGCGCGGCGTAGAAGCGGCCGGGGCGGCCGTCGGACCAGGCCACGAAGAACTGGTTTCCGTCCTCGGCCACCTGGGCATCCGTCGCGAAGGTCGGTGTCGCCCAGTTCGGGTAGGGCCCCTGGCTCCCCGGACCATGAAGCCCGGCCTCGACGTCCTCTCTCGAAGGGGAGTTGCCTTCGAGCACCTCCGCTTCACCGCCACACGCCAGAGAGAGTAGTCCCCCGAGGAGCAAAGCGCTCCAGCCACGAGTTTGCTTTGACGGTCCACGCATGATTCGCCCCTTGCAACATCAGTCCGGCGGCAGGGTCCACGGCGGGGGCCGGTGGTCGCAACGCGGTATTCCTGCCGAAGCGAGCGAATGGACAGACGCCGGGCGCATCCAGGCGTGCTTCGTCGCGCCTTGAACGAACGCCTGAACCCGTGGCCTATGTCAGGACGGCAGCTTGTCCCCCACGAGCCCGCGGATACCCTGGAGCTTGTCGGGGTTGCGAGTGACGTAGATTGTGGCGACTCGGCCATCTTCGATGTCCAGGGCCGTCGTCTGGAGCGTGCCGTCCTTCTCCAGGGTGACGAAGGCGGGCAGTCCGTCGATGAATCCCTCGTGCACAAGCTGCGAGGCGTTCACGCCCGTGATGCGCAGCAAGCCCTCGAAGAAGCGCACCGTCTTCTCCTGACCGTAGATGGGGTTGAGGGCCGCCTTCACCTTGCCGCCACCATCAGAGTACACGACGACGTCCTGGGCCAGGAGCGCCTGGAGCGCGCCCATGTCCCCGCTCCGGGACGCGGCGTAGAAGGCCGAGGCCAGCTCACTGCCTTGTGCTTCCGACACGGGAAATCGCGGCCGAGCCTCGCGCACGTGGGCCCGTGCGCGGCTGGCGAGCTGGCGGCACGCGGCAGGGGCCCGACCCATGGCCTTCGCCACCTCCTCGAAGTCCATGCCGAACACGTCGTGCAGGAGGAAGGCGGCTCGCTCCAGAGGGGACAGCCGCTCCAGGGCCATCATCAGGGGCAGGGTCAAGTCATCACCCTCCACCGCATCGACGATGGGCTCCGGAAGCCAGGTGCCCACGTATTCCTCGCGGCGTACGCGGGCGGACTTCAGGACGTCCAGACACAACCGTGTCACCGTGCGGACAAGCACGGCTTCGGCGTCGCGCACGGCGGCGCGGTCGGTCTGGTGCCAGCGCAAGTACGCCTCCTGCACCACGTCCTCTGCCTCCGCGACGATGCCCAGCATCCGGTAGGCGATGCGGAGCAAGCGGGGGCGCAGCGGGTCGAAGGCGTCAGCGGGATTCACGTCAGGCGGCCTCGGTGCGGGGAGTGGTGACGGGGTGAATGGAGCGGAACCCCACGGAGATGCGGTTCCAGGTGTTGATCATCCCGATGAGCAGTGTGAGATGCACGATTTCCTGCTCCGAGAAGTGCGGCGCGAGGGCAGCGTAGTCCTCATCGGACGCGTGCGTCTGGGAGACGTGCGTCAGGGCCTCCGTCCAGGCCAGGGCCGCCCGTTCGCGCTCGGTGTACAGGGGCGACTCGCGCCAACCGTCCAGCAGGTAGATGCGCTCCTCGGTCTCCCCATGCGCGCGGGCGTCCCGGCTGTGCATGTGGATGCAGAACGCGCAGCCGTTGAGCTGCGATGCTCGGATCTTCACCAGCTCCTGGAGGCTCTTCTCCAGGCCCAGCTCCAGCAGCTTCTGGCCGTAATCGAGCGTCAACTTCATCGCATCGGGGGCGACGGCGAACGCGTTCATCCGGGGCTTCATGGGCGGCTCCTGAGTGTCGTGCAGGGCGAAAGTGCCTGCGTTCAACTTCAGGACGACGCAGCCGGTGCCGCATGTGACATGGCCTTTTCCGGCCGATTTATTCGCCCCACCGCTCCACGGGCGACGAATCAGTCGAGCCCCGTCTTGCTGCGCCCCAGTTATCCGGGGCTCGTGAAGTTGCGTGAAGCCGTCCCCGCGGTGCGAAAGCTCACGCCGGCTGGAGGAAGCGTCCGTCCACCAGGTGGTCGATGACCTCTCGCGCGGAATGCGGGTCGAGCCGTGCCTTCGCGCCGAGCTTCGACACGGCGCTGGAGACCGTCGTGGGGTGCTCGAAGGCGGCCAGGGCGGCCAGGAGGATGGCGCCGTCCTCGCCCTGCGTGAGCGTGGGGTCGGAGAACCGTTTCGGGCTGACTGAAGGGGCGCAGCTCATCGTGATGCCATCCACGGAGCGGAGGACCGTCACCGCCTCACCCGCGAGCTTCGCGGGGGCGCGGTGGCTGCCCAGCCACTCTCCCAGGGTGAAGCGCTGGGTCCAGGGAGCGGTGTTGCGCAGCCGCGTCCTGCCCTGGATGGCGACGCTCTTGCGCGTGTCGCGGTGCTTCCAGGCCAGCGCGTCCACCCGGTCGGAGGTGTGCTGGACCGCCGCCTCCAGGCCCGCGTCGCGGAATCGAATCATCGGCACGGACACGTCACCGGGCTCGCGGCGCTCGAAGTAGTCGAGGAACTCCGCGAACGTCTTCGCCTCCGTCACCATGTCGAAGCGCGCGGGGTGCTGCGTCACCAGCGCCCCGGGCTGCGCTTCGAGCCGCTGGTAGCCCACCACGCAGTCCAGGCTGATGATGCGCTCCACGAGCCGCAATTCCTCCGCCAGGGTGGCCTTGCTCGCGAAGGGCAGGCCTCCGATGCCGGAGATTTCGATGTCCAGGTTGGGGTACTTGCGGCAGGCGTCGATGACTTCCAGCAGCTCGCGGTCCTTCGCGCAGGGCTTGAGCAGGCCCCGGCCCATCTGCTCCAGCCGCTGCTGTTCGGAGAAGCAACCGATGTCGATGACCATGTAGACGCGCTGGAACGTCGCGGCCAGCGCCGCCACCAGCTCCACCCGGGGCACGCCCCACAGGAAGTACGTGCAGCAGTGGCGGGAGAGGTCCACGCCCGCCCAGGTGCTGCTCAGGAAACCGGCGGTGCTGCCCGCGAAGTCGTAGCGCATCTGCCACGTCCGCCCGGCGATCTCCTGGTGGTCGCGGCGCACGTTCTCCTCGGCGCGCAGGAAGGGCTTCGCGCGCCCGAAGTCCGCTTTCTGGTTGCCTCGTGCCCCGCCGCAATACAGGCAGTTCTCACCGCACCCCTTGCCGGGCGCGACCCAGCCGGAGAACGAGTGCTGGTCCATCTGGCTGAGGAAGATGTCGTTGAAGTGCGAGTAGTAGATGTCGTCCGTGTTCGTGGCGCGCTGCACGTACTCCAGCGGCAGCCGGCGCGGACGGCCGTCCGGACTCCTCGTCACGACGTTGGGCGGCGCCTCCTCGCCATTGCACAGGGCCAGCAGTGGCACCTCGCCGTCGCCCAGCACGATGTGGTCGATGCTGTCGTAGCCGCTCAGCTCCTTCCACCAGTACGACGCGGAGTTGCCTCCCACGACGATGCGGATGGAGGGGTCGAGCCGCCGCACCGTCCTCGCGATGAGCAGCGCGCGGTCCACGTGGTGGAACCACTTGAGGCTGATGCCCACGAGCTTCGGGCGTACGCGGCGCAGAAGGCTCTCGAAGGTGCGTGTCACCTCGGCTTCGGTCTCATCCCCGTCGTACAGCCGCACGAAGGCCTCGATGCCGCCGCGCCGCAGGTAACCCGCCAGGTACAGGATGCCGCACGTGGCCTCCCCCGTTCCCGCACCGACGAGGAGGACTGGAGAGAGGACACGACCACCCATGCGACGGACACCGGCCTTTCAGGAGACGGCGGGCAGCGTAGGCGAAACAGGCCAGGCTCGGGCGAAATGGTGGGGCCCGTCCGCCTGGCTGCCCGTCCCCAGCCCGAAAAGGCGGAGCCCTCCGCGCCGAGTCATGGCGGCCTTCCGTTCGCCATTCACTTCGGCGACGCACCGTTGCTCGCGCGAAGCCTCGCGAGGGTTCGCTCGAGCACTTTTCGCTGGAGATGGTCCTGGGGAATGCCTGGCGTCCGGTCCATCTCGCTCAAGGCCTCGGTCAGCAGTCGCTCCGCGTGTGCCCGCTCGCCATGTGCCATGAGGATGCGCGCATGGCCCGCGAGCACGGTGCCTCGGGAGACTCCCTTGGCCAGGGCCAGGGCCCGCTTGCTCGCCGTCAGCGCTTCATCCTTCCTCCCGGCCATCAGGTACAGCGTCGCGAGCCGGGCTGGCGGGTTGTAGTCCCCGGGCAGCTCCCGCTCGCTGCGCTCCAAGAGGGGAATGGCGGCGTCCGGCTGGTCCAACAGCGCGGTGGCCATCACCCGATGCGAATCGAGCGCCGCGCGCTCCTCGGCCCCATTCGCGTGAGTGGCCTGGAGCTGGAGGAACGCCCACCAGGTTCGCGCCTGGTCGCGCAGCCCCGCTTCGTCCCCGGACGCCTCACGGGCCTCGCAAGCCAGCTCGTAGAGCGACGAGCGTTGCAGCGGAGTCAGCTCGGTCTCGGGAGCACCCAGGGCCCGGTTTGCCTCGTCGGCGAACTGGCCTCGCACCGCTCGCGCCTCATCGGTGTTAGTGTCCAGCGCGCAGCCCATGCCCACGTACAGCAGCCGCGTGCGATCGTCCACGCGCGAGAGCTTCGGCAGCTCGCTCGCGGCCACCCGCATGCAGTCCGCGGAGGCGCCCGTGGCGGCCAGCGACTTGCTCCAGGACACGAGGGCGCCCGCGCGGCGCGCGTCCTCGGGGGCCAACTGCTCCAGGGCCCGCTGATAGGCCACCGCGGCTTCGCCGTGCTGACCGGAGAGGGCGAGCGCATCCGCCCGGACCAGCGCCTCCGTGCCCAGGCGGCCTTGCTGGAAGGTCCGCTCGGATTGCTCGAGCAAGCCCAGGAATTGGGGGAGGGACACCGCGCCCAACGAGCGCGCGAGGACGGCGCCGTGTTCCGGCTCCAGGACGAAGAAGGTGGGCCACGTGTCCACCGGGTATCGCTGGAGGAAGGCCATGCTGGTGTCGGCGTCCGTGTCCACCGCGAGCCAGACGAAGCGGTCCGCCCACGCATCCAGGGCGGGGGACGTCAGCACCGTGGCGCGCATGGACCGGCACGATTGGCACCAGGGGGCCCAGGCCTCCACGAGGACGGGCCGCCGGCCCTCCCGCCCCGCCCGGAGCGCTCCCTCCCAGTCATTCTCCAGGAAGACGGGCCCTGCCTTCGCGGGAAGGGGGCGCTGCGGGATGGCGGGAGGCGTCGCGCACCCCCAGAGCAGCAGCAGAGCGCCGACGGCGAGTCTCATCGTCATGGATTCTCCGGGGTTGAGGGCTCGACGCGGGCCCCTGACACCCCGGGAGCGGGTGCGGTTCCGGAATGCGGACGGATTGGACGAAGAGGGGCTGTGTTGAAAGGGGAGGGCTGGAGCGGCATCTCCGCGCACCCCGAGGACCGAGTCGCTCGGGGTGCGTGGAGCATGCCGTGGCCGGCGGTGACTTCAGCGCGGCGTGACCTTGAGCAGCTTTCCGTTGGTGGCGTCGGTGAGCAGGTAGAGGGCTCCGTCGGGGCCCTGCACCACCTCGCGGATGCGCACGCCCAGGTCCTTGAGGAGATGCTCCTCGCCCACCACGCGGTCATTCCGCATCATGAGCCGCACCAGCGCCTGGCTGGACAGGCCTCCGATGAAGATGTTGTTCCGCCACTCGGGGAACAGGGTCCCCGAGTAGATGGTCATCCCCGAGGGAGAAATGACCGGGTCCCAGTAGTACACGGGCTGCTCCATGCCTGGGCCACGAGGGCTCTCGTGGATGGGCGCGCCGGAGTACTCCTCGCCATACCCAATGGTGGGCCAGCCGTAATCCTTGCCGGCCTCGGGGCGGTTGAGCTCGTCACCCCCGCGCGGTCCCATTTCGACCGTCCACAGCCGGTTCTGGCTGTCGAGCGCCGCCGACAGGACGTTGCGGTGGCCCACCGACCAGATTTCCGGCTTCGCCCCCTCGGTGTTCACGTAGGGGTTGTCCTGGGGCACGGAGCCGTCGGGATTGATGCGGACCACCTTGCCGAAGTGGCTGTTCAGTTCCTGCGCCTGCACCCGGCCCGCGAGGATGGAGCGCTCCCCGAGCGTGACGAACAGCTTGCCGTCGGGGGTGAATACCAGCCGTCCCCCCGAGTGCAGCGTCGACTCGAGCGTGGGCATCATGCGGAAGATGACCTGGACGTCCTCCACGCGAGGCTGCGCACCGTCCACGAGTTTCGCACGCGCCACCGCGAGCCCGTTGCCGCCCTGGCGTGGCTCGGAATAGGTCCAGTAGATGAGCTGGCTCTGCGCGTAGTCGGGGCCGACCTCCACGTCGAGCAGGCCCCCCTGTCCACGGCCATCCACGTTGGGCAGCCCCACGACGGCGGGAGACTTCGCGCCCTGCGGCGTGACGATGTAGAGCGAGCCGGTGGGCTTCTCTGTCACCAGCATGCGCTGGTCGGGCAGGAAGGCGATGGCCCAGGGATTCCTGAAGCCCGAGGCAATCTCGGTGACCTCGATGGGCGTCTGCGTCTGGATGGCTGGGACGCGTGTCTGTCCGGGGAAGGCCGGATCGAACTCGGGCACGTTGGGCGGGCCCTGCGGGACCGGGGGGCCGGTGGGAAGCGGATCTTCTGGCGGAACGCCCGCGTCATCTGGAGGGACGCCCGCGTCATCTGGCGGAACGCCCGAGTCTTCCGGCGGGACGCCCGAGTCCAGCTGCGGGACGCCCGAGTCTTGGGGCGTTGGCGTGGGGTCTGGGGTCTGGCTGCAGCCAGATAGGAGGGCGGCGACGATGAGGGGCATTGATAGGGTTCGCATGCGACTCTCTCCTGGGGGATAGAACGGAATTGAACATCGCGTGCCTCGAGTCGAGTGGAAAGTCCGCGCTTCAACCGGCGGCCGGACCGTGCCGGACATCGGACAGAGGCTCGCCTCTCGGGTGGCACGCAGCACGCCATCGCCAATCGCTGTGCAGCGAGGCACCAATTGTATGGAGTGGCCGTAGTAGAATGCACGGCGCTCAACGGCTCACCCCGAGTTTCGGCCCCCCTGTTGGGGCTTCTTCGGGCTCCCTGAGTTTGTTCCCAGCTCGCCAGACGGTGCGAGACCAGGGGCCGCTCTGCTTTCGGCCCCCTGCAGCATGGGTCCTGGCGAGAAGAGCGGGCTACGGTTCCACGCCAGGGCGGCCTGAAGACTTTGGCGACGTGGCCCGGCCCGGCAGGACGGCGCGGAGCCGCGCATCGCGCAGCCAGAGCCCCAGCCAGAGCAGCGTCGCGATGTAGACGGGGAAGAGCATGTGGGAGAAGAGCGGATTGCCGACCCGGACGTGGGTGGCGACCGCGCCTCCGAGATAGCCCGTCCACAGGATGGCCCCCAGCACCGAGAGCCGGGGAGTGAGGTACACCGCCAGGCACGCCAGTTGAACGATTCCCAAGCCGAAGAGCACGCTCACGGGGTAGCCGAGCTCCACCGCGCCCTGCTGGGCCTCGGGAATCTGGAGCAATTTCCCAGTGGCATCGAACAGCAAGAAGAGGACGGCGATGCCGCTCAGGACGCGTCCTGTCCACAGGGCCTTCTTCGAGGAGGACTGCGTGCCCGACTGCAGGCGAGTGGCTGGGGCGGCGTGCTGGAGTTCGGTGTGGGTCGTCGTGGTCATGGGGTCCTCCGTGAAGCGGTTTTGAGGGTTGGACCGCCATGGCCACCGAAAATCATCGGTCGGTCGGAAAAAAGATCGCGGGCCCTCCGCGCCTGACTGACCGCCGCTCGGTTTGGCGGGCAGGGTGCGCGCCATCATCCATCGCTGTGCAGTGAGGCACCCAGCGGGTGCAGGCGCGAACGTCATGCGCAGCCGTCAACCCGACGAATCCGGCGGTGTGGTTTCCGCCGGACGTGGCGTCGCCAATGGACGTCTCGCGTGAGGTTGAAGCTCGTCACGACGCGGCACTCCTACCCATCAATAGACAATCTCAAGCCGGGGGTGATGCTCCCCTCGTACCAGCCGTCATTGGGGACGAAGGTCGTGTAGACGTTTCCGTCGCCCCAATGTCCGACGCCAGTGTAGGCGGTTGCGGAGATGATCACCGAGCGCACTCGTCTATTCGGGGGCAGGAGGCTCAAGTCGAAGCGCAGGTAGCATGCTCTGGAAATCATAGCGCACGCTGTCAGTCGTCGTGAGATGCGGGCCTCACCACGTGGATGGTTTTCCACCCCCTGACCCGCAGTGTCCAGACGCGGGGGGGAGGTCTCATACGACTTGGTCACTTCAAGAATGCATGGCTCGCACCGTGGAGATGAGCCTGCTGGAGGCGCTGGGTGAACCGCAGCCCGAGCCCTTGAAGCCGCGCGACTTCATCCTCCCCTGACCGGCCCGCGTCACGCTTCCATCACGCCGTCTCCGTAGGGTGGCTTTCGCAGCCCCCACCCCATCCTTGGAGAAGATTCGTGCGCGTTCTCTCTTCCATGGCAGCGATTCCTCGCGTGCTCGCCATGATGTTCTGCCTCTTTGGCGCCCAGGCCCTGGCGAGCTACGCCACGGTGCTGGACGGCACTGTGCTCCTCAGCGCTGACAACACCAGCCGCTACCTGGTGGCGGGCGGCGCGAGGTTCTTCATCCCCTCCACGCAGTGGAGCCTGTATTCCAGCGCCAACCTGGTGGTGATGTCCCAGTCCTCCATTGATGCCATCACCCAGATTCCCCGGGACGGCACGCTGGCTCGCGAGAAGGGGCAGATCGCCATCTACGTCTTCGTGGGAGGCATGCCCTGGTGGATTCCCAACCCCACGGAGCTGGACTTCTGGGATGACTGGAAGACCATCAACGAAATCCCGAGCTACTGGGAGGCGCCCTTCCAGGACTACAGCATCCAGCAGGTGCTGTTGCGCGAGCGCACGGGGACCCAAATCTACATCTGGACCACGGGGCTGAAGATTCCCATCACCAACGCGTCGGACCTCGCCTACTACGGTGGTGAGTCCAACGTGAAGACGGTTCCGCTGGGCACACTGGCCAACCACAGCGACAGCGAGCCGTACTGCGGAGCGATTCTGCGCGAGCGTTCGAGCAGCACCTCGTATTACCTCGGGTATTCCGCCGGCCTCATGAGGAGGTACGCCACCACGTCAGCCCCTCACGCCGTGGTTCCGGATGGCGCGCTCTCCTCCTTCCCGGTGACCACAAGCGGGCCGTACTGCATCCAGTAACACGATGCTTCCGCAAGGAGGGGGCTCTTGCGCCCTCCTTGCCTGCAGGTGATGTGTCTCGCCGTCTACTTCACCTGGAGCACGGACAGCACGTTGCCCGAAGGGCCCTTGAACCAGGCGATGGGCGGCCCCATGTCGCGGCGTGGGGCGGTTTCGACAGCCGCATGCGGACGAGGGTCGTGTCCAACCTCATCATGGGCGCGTGCACCGTGGCCCTCGGCGTGGTGCCCCACTTGGGGGTGTACCTGGCGGCCATGGGGATCTTCGGCGTGGCACTGCCGCTCTACAACACGCCCGCCACGGTGATGCTCCAGGAGCGCGTGGAGCCGGCTTACCTGGGCCGAGTCTTCAGCGTGATGACCATGCTCTCCACCGCGCTGATGCCGCTATCCATGCTGCTCTTCGGCCCCCTGGCAGAAGCGGTCTCCATCGAGCCGCTCCTGCAGATCACCGGCGTGTTGGTGATCTTCCTCGGGCTGCTCGCGCCGCTCCACCGCCGGCTGATGTCCTTCGGCGAGCCCAAGCGTCCCCCAGTCGAGTCCCAGGACCTGGCCAGTTGAGGGCCTGATTCATGGCTCGGAGAAAGAGACCAGTCGGGCCCCGTTTCCGCGACCAGACACGCGGGCCCTCACTGACGAGGTGCCCGCGTGCCCGGGGTCCGGTGCGGTTCGCTACGGCGCGCAGTAGATGGCGCGTTCGAACTTGCCCGTCACTTCGACGATGGAGTCAGCGCGAACCACGTACTCACTGGCACCCACACGCGTGTCGGCGTTGCACCAATCATACGTGTAGCCCAACCCGGTCCAGGGGTAGTGCGTGCTCTGCCAGAACCCATAGCTGTAGGCGTAGTAGGCGTTGATCCAATTCCTGTGCTCGGAGGTGGCGGAGGCAGGGAACTGAAGACCGCACGAGGCGTCGTCAATCTCCGCGTCCGGGCAGGGCCGGAACAGGTTCTCGGGCCGGACCCATAGCTCGACGACGTAGCGAGCGTTGTCGTTCTCCGTGGGCGGGGGCAATCCCAGGTACTGGTTGAGGCGACCCACGAGCTTCTCTTCGGGAACCGTCTTGCAGAACGTCTGGAGCTGAGGCGCGGGTGTGACCCAGACCTCACGGGAGAGCGTGTTCTCGCCCAGCGTGTAGCCAGCGAACGTGGTCCAGATGGCCATGCGCACGGCCGTCCGGGACTCGTTCCAGATGAGCCGCGGATTCGACGGGCTGATGGCCCACAGCTCCGTGGAAATGTCCGCCACCGTGGGTTCGGCCGCGTTGCGGACGGCCTCCGCATAGGTCTGTGAATCGCAGGCGAGTTCCTCGGGAGGACCCGGAAGCGGGTCCTGCGTATCTTCACCGCAGCCAGTGAGGGCCAGGAGCGCGGTGGTTGCAGTGAACGTTCGCAGGGTGCGCGAGAAGGCGCTGAACATCGTGACATCTCCGTGAAAGAATGGATTCGCGGCGAGTGTAGACGAATCATGAAGGGACGAGAGCCTTGTCTATCCGTGAATCGCACAGCGCCTGAGCCCGGCTCCCAGGTAGGCTCGCTCTCAAGGAGAACCGCATGTCGAAGCAGCACGAGCCCCATCCCATGAACGTGCCTGGCGACTTCTATGTCGTGGACCAGTGCTGCGCCGCATGCGGCGTCCCCACACACATTGCGCCAGAGACGTTCGCGTTCGCGACCGAACGACTTGGCGGCGACTGCTACGTCCAGAGACAGCCCACCACCCCCGAAGAGGTCGACCGCGCGCTCATGGTCGTTCGCTGCCAGGAGTTCGGATGCGTTCGGTACCGGGGGACCCACCCCGTCATCCTGCGCCGACTCACTGAAGCGGGGGAAGGCGACCAGTGCGATGCGCCTCTGCCCGCAGGGATCCGCCCTGTCTTGCGGAACCACGTCTCCGTCGAAGCACAGCGTCTCGATACTCGCGCTTGGGAGTCAGCGGCTGTGCTTGAGCGCTTCCGTCTTTGGCTGACGGGCCAACAACCCAACTATCGAACCACTCACATCGAGAGGCGCGCCTCCAGCGCCTCCTTTTCGTTCTCCTGGACCGAGAATGGGTTCCACGAAGTGACGGCCAACCCCATCGGCGACGTACCAGGCCGGTGGCTCCTCCGACATGCAGGAAATATCACGGTGTCCGAGATCATCGCGGAGTGGCTGAAGGGCGCAGGGGAACTGGGCGCGGTGCAGTGGTACTCGCAGGAGGAGTGGGAACGTGGCCTTCCGGGCCAGGCCCGCCCCTGGTAAGGCGACGCACAGCCCGCGGGCGCCAGCTCCCCGGCGCACCCCGGTCAGCAGCGCGGTGCGACCTCCACAAAAGGATAGGACGGATAGGAGCCCTGTTGAGGGCGGCAGGCTGGTGAAGAGGGGCCAAGAAGGGCCGCTGGAGGGTGACACGCGGGCTGTGCGCCGCCCCTCGGGGCACATGCCGGCCCAAGCGGCCCATCCAAATGGTGAACCTGCCCCCTGTGGACTGTATTACATTGTCACGACTCGATTGGAAAACCTGTCCTTACCATGGATGCCAATCGCCGGGTTTCGGGCGTTGCTGATTATGATCCGTTTGGACATGTCAATCGTACCACCCTCGTCGCAGACACGCCGCTCGGGGTTGCACCGCAGCAGACTGCATTGATGGCAACCCTGCAGGTTCCGACCTCTGCGGCAACCGGTCGTCTCCGCAGTCAATCGCTACCGGACGGGACGGCGTAAATCCCTGTTGGACCGCAGGGCGGCCAATGGCGAGGCGAAGGTGGATGAGCGCTTCCTCGCCATTCTCTCGCGCGTGCTGGCGGGTACTCCCGAAGAGGTGGGCTGGTGCCACCCGACGTGGACGCGGGAGTTGCTCGCGCTGGAGATGGAGCGCCGGGGCCTGGCGCGGGTGTCGGTTGCCACCATGGGCCGTGCGCTTGCCACCTCCAGAAGCTCATGAGGCGCGTCCATGCCTACCTGCACGCTCGCAACGCCCAGCGGCGCGCCAGTCCTATCCTCCGCAAGGTCCATCTGCGGCGCGCCGCCTGAGCGCGTGCGAGATTCATGAGCGGGCGTTTAGGATGCTGCGCCATGGGAATCTTCGTCATCGGGTCTTTCTTTCTGGCGCTCCTTGGCGGGGGCGTGCTCGGGGCCGTGTCACTCCTCATCCACCTGTTCGCGGTGCGAAAGGGGCGCGGCTCGTGGAAGCGGTTCCTGCTGATTTCCGGAGCCGCCACGGTGTTGGTGGGCGTATCAGCCTATTGGTGGATGTTCAGCTCCCCCGAAGCGTCGGGCGCACCGACAGGGGACGACTACGCGCGGGCCATCCTGGGGGCAGCGCTCCTTGGAGGCTCGCCTGGGGTCGGGCTGCTCGCCGGACTGCTGGCCTTGCTCAAGGGCAACGCACCGGCCCCCGTCTCGCCGGCATGAGGGCGCCTGACAGGAGGCCCATGCGTCACCTGGCGGCCGTCGCTCCCTGGGTGAGCGGGTGTTGCAACTGGGGCCCCACGCCGCACGCGGGGGCCTCCGAAGGCGAGACGCGCTACCCCATGCGCTTCTTCCCCTGCTGAGGATGCGCTGGCGAAACGAACAGACCAGTTCGTCCGCCATGGGGCCCCAGTCGCCCTCTATGCAATGGCCATGGGGGGCTCACGCGGAGTCAGCCGCCGCCTGGACGCCCGAAGAGACTGGTAGCGCGGGGGGCAAGGCCATCGCTTCTCTTTTAGCGGGCGGTGCCTGGCACGGCGGGCAGAAGGAGAAGGGCAAGCGCGGCCACTGCCACGATGCCGAGCGCGGGCGCCAGACTGGCGGCGAGCTGGAATACGAGCGTCAGTGCCGCGACATGCTCTCTCCTTGCGGCGTCCGGAGCCGACCTCGCTAGTAGGTGCCCCAGCGTGAAGGCAGTGGGCTGCTCCACTGCGTCCGAGTCCCGGGCGTCGTCAGCGGCGAGTCCCCGGCGATGCGCATGACGTTTGCGTCCGCGTTCATGTTGGACCAGTCCACAGCGATGTTGCGGCAGTACCGGTCACGGGCGAACCCTGTCTGGAGGTCATGCACACAAGGCGTCGGGTCCCAGACCCGGTCTGCCTGCAGGCGCTGGACCGCGGCGACGATGTTGGACGGCATCTCCCCGGAGGCTCGGACGAATGGAACGCCGTCAATGGGGGTGCCATCCGACGCGAAGAGTTCGAAGACCTTGCCGGAGTAGCTCAGCGAGCCCGGCATGCTGAAGTCCCATGCCCCGGCGGTGAATGGGGCGGCCTGGCCACAGGAGGCCGGGTTCCCAGGGGCATCCGTGCAGGTGCCGCGAAGGTGGAGGACCAACACCGCGCCCGTCTCCACCGTGTAGCCCTGAGGGAAAGTGAAGGTGAAATCGGAGTTGGTGAGCTCCTTGAGGGAGATGCCCGTCAGCGAACCACCAGTGACGGCCACCAGCTCGATGAGTTCCTGCTGAACGTACGGGTTGATCTCCGTGATGCGCAGCGAAGCCTCCGGCGCGGAACTCCCGGCATCCGTGCCCGAGTCCGGAGCGCCGGCATCGCCCGAGCCTGCGTCCACGCCACCGTCATCCGAGCCTGGCTCCGCCGAACCCGCGTCCACCCCAGAGTCTTCGAGGCCCGCGTCGACGGTTCCCGAGTCGGGCAGGGAGGCCTGAACGCAAGTCTCCTCCACGCAGACGATGTCCGGTCCACGGGACGCGCAGTCGCGGTTCTCCGTGCATTCGGAAGAGGAACAGGCGGAGAGGACCGGGAGCAGGGCGAAGACCAGGATACGGGGGACGCGGTGCGCATGGAACATGGGGGAATTCCTGGAAGCAAGAGGGGAGACGTAGCGCGACGATGACGGAGTGGCAGGTGTCTCGGATACACGGCCCGCCAGCAGCCCGTTGAGCCAACTTCATTTTCATTACGGAGGGCACGGGCTCATGGCGCCGCGGGCGAACATCCGTGCAATCCACGCGTCGCGTGCCGCGATGCATGCGCGCGCCAGGTCGGACTGCGGCGCGATGTCATAGAAGCCATGGAAGGCTCCGCCCCAGACGTGCAGCTCGCACTCCCCACCCGCCGCCAGGATTCCGCGGGCATAGGCGACAGCTTCATCTCGAAACGTCTCCGCTCCTCCGACGTCGATGAAGGTGGGCGGCAGTCCGCTCAAGTCCGATGCTCGCGCGGGTGCGGAATACGGAGACACCTCGGGGCCTCCACAGCGGTCTCCCAGCACGGCTCTCCATGCGGTCAGATTGCTGGTGCGGTCCCAGACGCCGACGCCATCGTATCGGTGCGCGGATTCCGTCTCGTTCCGGTCATCCAGCATCGGGCATTGCAGAAGTTGGCCCAGCAGCCGAGGGCCCTGCCGGTCCCGAGCCAGAAGCGTGGTGCCCGCCGCGAGCCCTCCGCCGCCGCTCCCGCCGAAGATGACCAGCTGATTCGGATCAAACCGGAGCATGTCCGCGTGCGCCGCCATCCACGCCAGGCCGGCGTAGCAGTCCTCCACCAGGGTGGGCGCTGGATGCTCGGGCGCCAGCCGGTACTCGACGGTGACGCAGACCGCATCATGGCGGAGCGCCCACTCCACGAGCGGCTTCGCCCCCGCGAAGCGGGTGCCCATCACCATGCCGCCGCCATGGATGTGATAGACGGCGGGACCGGGAACCGAGTGGCCTTGCCGGGCAATGACCGAGACCACGATTTCGGCGCCCTGGTACCCGGGGATGCTGTAGTCAACGCAGCTGACCTGCGCGTCGCCAATCAGCGTGTCCCGGGTCACGTGGCTCAACCGGCGGAAGTGCTCGAGCTGCTCCAACGTCATCTGCAAGGGCAGATACCCCTTCAGCGGCGGGAGGAGCGGGGCCAGGTGTGGATCGAAGTCCGTCGATGAGGTCGGGCGAGTCATGCGCGTTCCATACCGGATGGGTGTGACACTCGCAAAGCAGCTGTCAGGCAACTGGCGGATGGGCACGCCCGCGTGGTGACCCCTATTGTCCCCACATGCGTGCGTTGCGAGTGCTACTGGCGTTCACGGTGGGGTGTAACGCCCCAATGCCTCACCCCATTACGGCACAGGGCGCTCCGCCCGATGTCGGCGATACGTATGAAGCCTGTGGCTGCGGCTGTTGCCCGATGGCGGGGCCGGTGTACGAGTGCCTCTACTGGACCCAGGGAGACAGCCTGCAGGCTGTCATCGCCAAGGACAAGGCGATGAAGGACGGACCGTACTGCAAGGGAACCGGCAAGCGCCCGGGATGCTCATTGGGGACGATGTACAGGTACTGTGACTGAAGGCGCCTGTCCGTCGGTTCGATGCGGCCAACCCGCTGAGCGCTTCCGAGCCCGGTCCTGGCGCCTGAATGCCTTCACCAGGAAGTCCACGTAGGAGGGGGCCGCTCCGGAAGATGCCTTTTCTTGAGAGAGGGCCTATCGCCCCCCGGCCCGGCCTCTTAATCCACCGGAGGCAATGAGAACGCATTCGCCCGGGGGATTCGTGACGAGCATTGGTGAGCGTCTGCCTTCTGTCTCCGCGTCCAAGGTCCGGACCGTGGCGGACATGAACTCCGCCCGCGCGTTCGTGGACCTGCTCGGCTCGGTGATTCCGGCCCAGCGTGCCGCGCCGGTCGCTGCTGCCCGCCACTACAACATCGAGTCCCTGGGCCCTTCCAACGCGATGCAGCAGGCGGCCCATGCGAGGGAGGTTCTCCCCTCCCTGCTGGGCCTGCTGACCGATGAGCGCATGGCGCGCTGCGTCGACGAGGCCTTCCGGGAAATCTTCCAGGGCGACCGGTGGCCGCGTGGACCGGAGCGGTCCAAGTGGCTGGGCTTCGCGCGTGAGCTTCGCGCCAACGACCCCAAAATCACCGCCGAGCAGGTCCGCTCTGCCATCGCGAATGAGCTGCGGCTCGAGCGGGACGGGCTGGATGTCGCGACGGTCGAGAACATCGACCTGTACATCTCCGGAGCCATCGGCTGGGTGACCTGGTGCTACGAGGGGGCGTCGCGTAACGCCACCGAAGAAGACATGCGCCATTGGCGCGCCTTCGCCGCCGAGAAGAAGCGGGAGAACCCCGATATCCAGCCGGACGAACTCAAGTACGCCATTATCGACGCGGTGCGGGCGAAGGTGATGAAGATGGACTCGACGTCACCGGAGAACGTCGACAAGTTCATCGATGACGCCGTGAAGTGGGTCACGCTCTGCTACCAGGGCAAGGAGCGTCATGCCTCCCCAGCGGAGATGACGTACTGGCGCGCCTTCGCGGCGGAGAAGCTGCGGGAGGACCCGGAGATGTCTCCAGTGGCGCTCAAGTACGCCATCACCGATACCCTCCGCGCGAAGATGACAGGCACGGACTCCGCGTCGCCCGCGAACATCGAACGGTTCATCGAAGACGCCATCGGGTGGGTCTCGATGTGTTACGAGGGCAAGGAGCGTCATGCCTCCCCGGCGGAGATGGCGCACTGGCGTGCCTTCGCCACCGCGAAGCTCGCCGAGAACCCGAAGATGACGCCGGAGGAGCTCAGACACGCCATCACCGACGCCATCCGGGCGCAGGCGCTGGGGCTGGACACCCTGTCTCCCGCGAACATCGATGGCTTCATCATGGAGGCCATCGGCTGGGTGTCGCTGTGCTACCTGGGCGCGTCCCGTGCCCCCACGGACGAGGAGATGCAGTCCTGGCGCGCCTTCTCGGCGGAGAAGCGGCGGGAGAACCCGGACATCACCCCGGAGGAGCTCAAGTACGCCATCCGGGATGCGGTGCGTAACGAGCTGACGGGCATGAGCAAGCCCGCAGAGCTCAACATCGAGCGCTTCATCCGGGAGGCCTACGAATTCATGTTCCACGCCTACCGGGGGATGCCGGCGAACATGAAGCGCGATCCGACACCGCGAGAACTGCACGAGTGGCAGCAGTTCGCCCGGGCCCGACTCCGGGAGGAGCCGAAGCTGTCGAGCGAGGAACTCAACTCCTACCTGCTCGACAGCCTGCGAACGGCGCTGGCCAACCAGTGACGGAGGCCGCTGCCTCGCGACCAGCGGTTTTCCACCGGCCATCGCCCATCGCGTCTGTCACCGCGCTCGGTTCCGAGACGGCATCTTACTGATTCGAACTGTCTGGTGATGGGCGGTCGTGTTGGTGCCGGTGCGCATGGATGGCGAGTGCCTCCGCGGGCAGGGGTCCGTTCACTCCTTCCGGTGGAATCGTCTCAAGTGCGTGGGCCTCCTTCCGTTCGTGCGCTCCCGCGCTCAGCTTCCCGCCGAGACGTTCACGGAGGGGACATATGACGGGATTGGCTGGTGCCTTGCTCGCCGTGGTGGTGGCGGCGGCGAGTGGATCGGCGTTGGTGCCGGTGAGCGGGGGCAATGCCCTGACGCTCCCGGCCCAGCGCCACATTGTTCGTATCGAAACCGGAAGCAGTCGTCCGCCGACGTGGCTGGTGGCCATCCAGCACGGGGGCGTGGACGGCAAGGGGCTGGTGCTCTACCGCTCCGAGGACGCACTGCGAACACTGCGGCGGGTGGGGGACATCCAGCCCAACGCCGCGCACACGGACCGGGCGGAACTGCTGGCCGTCGGCATGGATGTGGCACTTGTCTACTCCTACGAGGGGCCACAACTCGCGGCATCCAGTCAGCACGACGTCTACTTCCAGTGGTGGCGCTATCAGCCCGGGGCGGATACCTGGGCGCCGGAACCCGCGGTGCGGGTGTTCGACGCGGACGCCAGCACGGCCTACTCACGGGCCTTGCTGGCGCGAGACTCGCAGGGACGGCTGTGGGTGCAGGCCTTCCGTCTGGAGCTCGACGGCGGCGCCACGGCGGTGGTGTCCGTGTCCACGAATGGGGGGCAGCACTTCGGTTCGACTCAGGCGCTAGACAAGGTCCGCCGGCGGGGTGGGGGACGGTTGCTCAGCCTGGGGACGAAGCTCGTCTTTTTGTACGGAATGCATGACGGCTGGGAGCCCGCGCGCATGCGCATCCGCTCCGACTCGGACCCGGAGGGCACGTGGGCGCCGGTGCGCCAGGCTTTCTCCGACGGCATCTACCATGGCGCGGCGTTGAGCGCGGTGGCGGATGGGAAAGACGGCATGCACCTCGTCTACAAGGATGAGCTGGAGCAGCTCTACTACCGGCACTTCGACGGGAACAGCTTCGGTTTTCGGGTGCTGGTAGAGAGCAGCTCGGACTGGGCGACCCAGCCTGCCATCACCCGCATCGGCGATACGTTGTATGTCTTCTACAACCGGGTGCGGACGCTCAACGCGAACTACGAGCTGCGCGTGCGCACGGTGGGCGAGGATGGAACGCTTGGGAGCGCGGTGACGCTCGACGGGGATGCGACGTTCAAGGGTTATCTCAACGCCGTGGATGTCCTGCCGGAGGGCAGCGGCGAGGTGCCCTGCCTCTTTGGTGAGGCGGTGGACGCGGGCTCGCGGGGCTGGGTATCGCGGGTATCGCTGGTGCTCGATGAAGCGCCTCCGCCGGACCCGGACCCGGGGCCGGGGCCTGGGCCTGGGCCGGGGCCGGGTCCTTTCGTCCTGGAGCTCGTGCGCTCCCATTCCACGCACGAACTGCTCGCGGTGGACGGGGCCGGCACGCTGTACGGCATTCCCGCTGAGGGCCCGCGTTCGCGGTTGATGGCGAGCACGGACGGTGGGCGCACCTTTTCGGATCGAGGGCAGCGGGGTGGCAACCTGTGGACGGTGGCGGCGATGGAGGGGGGGACGCTCCTGTCGGTGGCCAGTCACAGCGGAGAGTATGTCCTCCAGCGCTCCACGGATGGGGGGATGACGTGGGGGAACCCGCTGCGCCTCGGTACGTATCGTGCGCGGGGGCCCCAGAGCTTCGCGCGCTTGGGGAGCACGTGGTTCTTCCTCGAGTACCAGACCTTTACCTCGGCCGCCGTGCCGCTTCGGCTATGGGCCTCCACGGACGGCGGGGCCACGTGGTCCGTGCGCTCCATGTTCACGGCGCAACGGCACGGCGATGCCCTGGTGGCGGACCCGGCGACGGGAACGCTGTGGGCGACCATGGGGAGCAGCGAGGCGCAGGCAGCAGTGCTTCGTTCCACGGATGGGGGGCGGACCTGGACGTCACTGTTGCGTGGCTATGAGGCCAATGCCCAGACGGGGGTGGTGCACACAGGCGGGGCACTCCTCTTCGGCCAGTCAACGTTGTTCGAGCCCGAGCACCCGAAGCTCCTGAGCCTGTCCCCGGAGGGGACCGTGAGTTCGCTGATGGAGCTGCCGGGGCCGGCGTACTCGCTCACCGCGGTGCCCGGGGGCGGGTGGGTGATGGGCACGGCGTGGTCCCGCCATGGGGACGTCCATGCGTCCGGTGATGTGTTCGCGCGACTCTTCATCAGCGAAGACGGCGTGACGTGGCAGGAGTCACGCAGGTTCGAGCGGATGAGCGGTGCGGACCTGACGCGCGCGGATGTCTGGGGCACGTTGCCATCCGGAGAGCTGGTGGTGCGCGTGGAGGATGCAAGCGGCTTCGGGAGCGCGGGCGTGGGCTTCCAGGTGCTTCGCGTCAAGCGTTGAGGCTGGCCGCGCCGAAATGGGGCGGGTTGCGTCTCTGTAGGTGTCGGCGCGCATGGCGGGGGCCGCGGCCCGGTGGGTTTGCCACTCCAGGCGATACCACCGGGCCTTGCCGTAGCGCCCGGCCCAGACGCACTCGCCGGAAATCGTACGGGTGAAGTGAGGGTAAAAAATCCCGCCCTCCGTTCGGGTGGCAAGACGCCCACGACGGCCCGTTCCAATGCCACGCTCACTTGGGAAATCGACTCCGCCAGGCGCCGGGGCACCTCACGTTCGCCACCACACTTGCCGCGGGAGGGACCTTTCGATGACCATGAATGCACCTCGGAGGAACTTCCACGTGGAGCCACGACACAGGCCGGCACAGGCCATGGTCTCTCTCCCCTCGGACGTGCTGGAGCGGCTGCGAGAGGACCTGGCCCGTGCGGTGGCCCGGGTGTGTCCGCCTCGGATGGCCGATCGCCGCGATGACCTGGTGCAGACGGCCATGATGCGCGTCATGGAGTTGCAGCGGCGCGAGCCGGACCGCAGCCGGTTGACCCCCGCCTACCTGTATCGCGTCGCATACACGGCGCTGGTGGACGAGTTGCGCAACGTGTCACGCCGCCGTGAGGTCCAACTGGAAGAGGTGGAGTCGCTGTCCGAGCCGCCGGTGGCATCGAGCGACCCGGAGAAGGCCGCGGGCGGCTCCCAGATTGCCCAGGCCGTGCGCGACTGTCTGCGCAAGCTGGTCCAGGACCGTCGGCTGGCGGTGACGCTGTTCCTGCAGGGCCACAGCGTGCCGGAGTCCGCGCGGTTGTTGGGCTGGGACGACAAGCGCACCGAGAACCTCATCTACCGCGGCCTGGCCGCGCTGCGCCTGTGCCTCTCCACGAAGGGATTCGAGCCGTGAGCGAGCGAGGACGCGACGAGACGAAGCCCGATGATGCCACCGTCGAACGTCTGCGCGCCGCCGTGCGTGCCGAGGACCCGGTGGAGCGCGCGGAGGCGCCGGTGGATGCGGACCTCGTCTGGCGCGCGGTGAGCGGCGAGCTTCCCGCCGAGGAGCGCCGCGCGGTCGTCGAGCGTGTGGCGGCGGACCCGGCCTGGGCGGCGGCCTGGCGGCTCGCGAACGAACTGACGCGCTCTGCCGAGGAGGCCGCGCCTCCCGTGGAGCCCCTGGCGGATGGTTCGCGCACCCGGCGCCGAGACAGTGACGCTCGGCAGAAGCGCCGCTTCCGCTTCGCGTGGAGCCAGCCCCTGTGGGGTGTGGCGGCGACCGCGGCCCTGGCCCTCATCGTCGTGGGCGTGGTGATGCGGGATGAGCCCGAGCCGCCGCGGCTGCGTGGCGGCGATACGGCGGCGGTCGCCTCCCAGGTGCCAGAGGCGGTGCCTCTCAAGCGCGACGCCTGTGTGCTGCGCTGGAGCGGCGGTCCCGAGGGAACCCGTTGGTCGGTGCGGTTGTCCACGGAGGACCTGGGTTGGGTCCACCGCGTGGACTCGCTGGAGACGCGTGAGTACCGGGTGCCCGCCGAGGTGCTGGCGCCGTTGCATCCGGGAACGACGTTGCTGTGGCAGGTGGAAGCGCGGTTGCCGGACGGGCAGGTGCTTCGCGGCGCCACGTTCGTCAACCGGTTGGAGTGAAGCGCGCGATCCGAAGTCCACGGGGGACCTCATGAGAACGGAGCTGGGAATGAAGACACGGCGGTGGATGCGAGCAGGGCTGGTGGCGCTCCTGATGGGAGTGGCCGGTGGGGCAGGGCAGGCCTGGAGCCAGTCGGTCCCCGTCACCCGCGCGGTGAAGACGGCCTTCAGTTACGGCGAGGCGCGCGACCTGGTGGTGGCCTCGGTGGTGGAGACGGGCGTCCGCACGGGCCAAAGCCAGTTCGTGACGCTCCAACTCCTCGACCACTCCGGTGCCGTCGTCGCGCAGACCGCGGGTGTGGTGGACCAGGAGACGCCCCTGCGGCTGACCTACCGGACCCCCACCGCGACCCCGGTGTTCGCGCGCGCCATTGCGACGGTGAGCGCGGAAACCCTCTCCGCGGCGGCGGTGACGGTGGAGCGTTGGTCCGTTGCGGAGCCGGCCTCCTGGACCGGAGCCCTCGTTTGCTATTTCGAGCTGGTTCCGATGCCCAGGCCTCCGCCTCCTCCCCCCGGGCCGGTGACGCTCAAGTGCGAGCCCGTCGACCCGCCGCCTCCGCCCACCCGCTGACGTGCCACTCCGGACGCACCGGTCCGAATGCAACAACAGAAGGCTCCTCTCCTTCCTGATGGGGGCCATTCTCTCGGTGTGTCCGGCCCTGGCCTTCTCCGCGGCGTCAGGCCGCCCCCAGCCTCCCTCGCTCGAGTCGTGCCGGGCGCGCTTCGCCTCGGAGCCAGAGGGCCGGGAGGCGGCGATGTGCTTCTACCAGTGTGCCCAGGTCACTTCCGCTCGTGACGCTGTGGTGCGCGAGCTGACGGCCTTGATGGAGCGTCACCCTGAGCATGGCTGGCTGCCCCTGGTGCTCGGGCATGTCGGGATGCTGTCCAGCGGCAAGGAGGCGGAAGGTCCCTATCTTCGCGCGGCGCAGACGTTCCGCCGGCTCCAGGATGCGGAGGGCGAGGTGCTGGCGGCCATCAACCTGCGCGCCATCCTCTTGGCTCAAGGACGAACCGAGGAGGCCTGGGATTGGACGCGGCGCGTGGTGGAGGTGGCGAGCGCCTCCGGTCGGCCGGAGCTCCACGCACGCGCGCTCATCGTCGAGGCCAGCCAGCTTTATGAGGTGGAGCTCGACCTGGGCCGGGCCTTCCGTGTGCTCAAGCGAGCCGAGTCGCTCGTCTTCCCGGACGGCGCGGAAGGGCTGAAGAAGCAGTACCTGTCCGTCATGAGTACGGTGAGCGAGCGGCTGGGCCGGTTGGAGGAGGCCTCGGACGTCAATGCCCGGCTGGTGGAGTTGACCCGGAGCACTGGCGACCTCTTCCTGGAAGCGCATGCGCGCTTCACGCTCGCCAACGTCACGCTGCGGCGGCTCGAGCGTGACCATGTGCCGGCGGACCGGGCGCGAGCGTTGGAGTTGGCGCGGCAGGCCATGGCCGCCGCGGAGAGGGCGGGGAACCCAACGCTGGTGGCCCGGGCGGTGCGTCTCACGGCGGACCTGTTGGGAGACACCCCCGAGGATCGCCGTGAGGCGGACGCGCTCATGGAGCGCTGCATGGCGCTCGCGGAGTCGCTGGATTCGGACGAGCGGCGGTTGGCGTGTCTCTGGACGCGCGCGGAGCGGCGGGCAGGCGTGGACCCGACCGGAGCCATTCAGGACTCGGAGGCGTCACTGCGACTGGTCTCCGAAGTAAACGACCCGCTGTTCCATGCGCTGGCCCTTCGAGGCCGCAGCACGGTGGCGTACCGGACACAGCCTTTGCCCCAGGCACTGGAGCATGCCGAGCGCGCCCTGGACGCGCTGGAGGCCCTGCGCCAGACGCAGAGTGACGCCTCCAGCCAGGCGGAGCTGTTCGCGACGTGGGCCCGCGACTACCACCGGCTCGCGGGGTGGACGTTGGAGGCTGGCGGGGCGACGGGCAAGCCCGCTACGCTCCCCTTCAGGGAGGCTGTGTCGCGGGCCTTCGCCGTGAGCGAACGGCTCCGGGCGAGGACGCTGCTCGATGCCCTGGTCGCCTTCCGAGCACGCGCGGACTCCGGGGACACGCCCGAGCGCCGGGCGCAGCGAAGCGAGGTGCAATCGCGGCTGGTGGTGGTCCAACGCCAGCTCTTGGACCCGTCGCTGACGAGCGCTGGACGCGAGGCGGCCCTGAATGAACTCCAGGAGTTGGAGCACCGCGAGCGGGACCTGCGCCCGGCGCCTCACAAGAGTGTGCAGGAGTTCGCCTCACTGGCGTCCGTGGAGAAGGGGCTGAGGGAGGACGAAGCGCTGCTGGTCTTCCTCGTGGGGGACGACGAGGACCTCTCCGGAACGTCGGCGGGTGGTGCGTGGCTGTTCGTGGTGACAGGGGAGGGAACCCACGTCCATCGCATCCCCGAGCGCACGCGGCTCGCGGCGGCGGCCACGCTGTTCTCCGGGCTCGTCGAGCGCAGGGATGACTCCGAGCGCGGTGCGGCGGTGGCGCTTCATGCGCAGTTGCTCGGCCCGGCGCTCGCGGGATTGCCACCCACGGTTCGGCGGCTGCTGTTGGTTCCGGACGGGCCGCTGCATGACCTGCCCTTCGCCGCGCTGCGGGAGCGTCGGGACGGGCCACCCCTGGTCGCTCGCTACGAACTGGCCCTGGTGCCCTCGGCGAGCTTGTGGCGGCACTGGCACGGGGAGGCCCCATTCACGCCTATCGGTGATGCACTGGTGCTGGCGGACCCTGAGTGGGCCCTGAAACAGAGGGGGGCGCGGCCTGCGGCGCGCTCTCGGGCTGGAATCTTCGACGAGGCCGCGCAGCTCGGCGCGCTGCCCGAGGCTCGTCGCGAAGGGCTCGGGGTGGAGCGGGAGCTTCGAGGCACCCGCGTCGTCCCCCGGCTGCTGGTGGGCACGGAAGCCTCTGAGCGCGCGCTCAAGCGCGCGGACCTGCCGCTGCTCCGGGTTCTGCACCTGGCGGCGCACGCCGTGGTGGACGCCGAAGCGCCGGAGCGCTCCGCGCTCGTGCTCGCCCCGGGCTCGGAGGACGAGGACGGCATTCTCCAGCCGCGCGAAATCATCCAGCTGCGTCTCGATGGCGCGCTGGTGGTGCTGTCCGCGTGCCGCAGCGCCTCCGGAGCGGTGCTGCCGGGAGAGGGCGTGCTGAGCCTCGCACGGGCCTTCTTCGAGGCAGGCTCGAGCGCGGTGGTGGCCAGCTTGTGGCCGTTGCGCGACGAGGAAGCGGCGGACCTGGTGGAGCATTTCTACCGGCACCTGGCCAAGGGCTTGAGTGTCTCCGCGGCGCTGCGGGCCGCACAGCTCGAGGCCATCGACGCGGGGCTTCCACCCGCGGCCTGGGCAGGGCTGGTGGTGCTCGGCGATGCCGCGCTGGTGGTCGCCGCGCCTCGCGAGGATGGTGCGCCCATGGTGTCTGGACTGGCTGGGGCGCTTGTCATTGTCGCGGCGTTCCTCGGGCTCCTCGCGTTGCGGCGCTGGGGCCGTTCAAGCTCCGAACGTTCCACGCCAGTGAGGCGCGCGGGAGATGCCCGAGGTCACCGATTCAGCGGTCGATGAGTTCGCTGGCCGCCTTCTTCACATGCGCGTCGGCGACGAAGCACGGGACCGACGTCGAGGCGTCAGACCTTGCGCGGCCCCACCAGCCGCCACGCGAGGGGCAGCAGCACGGCGGCGATGGCGGCCTTGAGGAGCCCTCCAGGAAGGAAGGGTGTGAAGCCGACGCCAAGAGCCTTGGCCACGCCGAGCCGGGCGGACAGGACAAGCCAGGGCAGGCCGACCGCGAAGACGGCCAACTGCCCCACGGCAAAGAGCGGCAGCGCGGTCCACGGCCGCCGGTCGAATCCACGCTGCGCCGCCAGTCCCACCAGGAAGGCGGCTGGAACGAAGCCGACCAGGTATCCACCGGTTGCTCCCAGGATGCGTTCCAGGCCGCTGGCGCCCTCCGCGAAGAACGGCAGGCCCACCGCGCCCATCAGGAGGTACAGGAACTGCGCGGCCATGCCTCGCACGGGGCCGAGCGCCGCGGCAGCGACGATGACGCCCAGGGACTGACCCGTGATGGGAACAGGTGAACCTGGTACCGATATTGAGACCTGCGCGAGCCCCGCCGTGAGCAGCGCGCCGCCGAGCACGAGCGCCACGTCGTGGGCCCGGGAACGCGCGAGCGCATCGGCGAGCACGCGGGGGCAGTGGCGGGCAGTGGCGGCGAGCGTCAGGCGGAGCCTCCAGAATCGGACACCGCGAGGACACGGCGCGCCGCTGGGGTACACGCTCATGTCTCGAGGTGCAACGCCGGAGAAACCCGCATTCCTCCGTCGAGTCTGCTCCTGGGAGCGCCTGGGCGACTTCGATAACACCGCGATGAGACAGCCATGACGCGAGGCGGCACGTTTGAGCGGCGCACTGCGTGCCAGGAAGGGCTGCGTGCCGGCACGGCGGTGGAGTACAAACGAAGTGATGCGGGGCTTGGACGCATGGTGCCTCCTGCGTGAGCCCCCGCGCGGAAGGACACCAAGACATGAACGCAACCCGCTGGTTTGGACTCGCTTCCCTGACCCTGCTGCTGGCCTCGAACGCCTTCGCCGAGGACAAGGCCCCCGCCGCGACCAATGCCGCCGTCGGCCGGTGGACGACCATCGATGACGAGACGAAGAAGCCCAAGTCCGTCATCGCCATCTACGAGGAGAACGGCAAGCTGTACGGGAAGATCGAGAAGCTCTTCCGCGAGCCCAAGGAAGAGCAGAACCCGCTCTGCGACAAGTGCGAGGGCTCGCTGAAGAACCAGCCCATCATCGGGATGACCATCCTTCGCGACCTGAAGAAGGATGATGACGAGTGGTCCGGCGGGAGCATCCTCGACCCGGCGAATGGCAAGACCTACAAGTGCAAGGTCGCCGTCGAGGATGGGGGCAAGAAGCTGAAGGTCCGCGGCTACGTCGGCATGTCGCTGCTGGGCCGCACCCAGTACTGGGTGCGCGCCGAGTAGCAGCTTCGGCGGACGGCGGAAGCGGGTACCTCCCGCTTCCGCTCGCCGTGCCTACTTCGAGCCCTGCTGCGTCTCACCCGCGCCATCCGTGGACACGGGCGTCAGCGGCGCCGGAGCGCCTTGAGGCCGCGTGGTGGGGCTGGTGGAGGCGCCACCACTGGGACGCAGCGCGTTCTGGCCCAGGCGTGAGAAGTTGATGGAGTTGCTCAGGATGCGCACCGCCTCCTGGTCCGCGTGGAAGCCCATGGAGTTCTCCGCCTCCACGAAGTCCAGGTAGAATTGAGCGCGCTTCTGCAGGTCGCGCGCCTTGGCGAGCGCCTCCTCGGACTGCCCCGCCTTCTGCGCGGCCTCGATGTCATGGATGAGGTCCACCAGCGCATCCATGGCGATGTTCCGCGTCTCGAAGGTGCGCGTCTGGATGGTCTCCGCGCGCTGGAGCAGCTCCGCCTCGCTCCACTTGTGGCACGTCTGGCACGCGCGGTTGATGTTCAGCAGCGGGCTGCGCACCTGGTGGTCGCTGACCTTCATCGCCCCCTCGCGCATGAACGGCATGTGGCAGTCCGCGCAGGCCACGCCGCTCTTCGCGTGGATGCCCTGGTTGTACATCTCGAACTCGGGGTGCTGCGCCTTCAGCACCTTGGCGCCCGTGAGCTCGTGCGTCCAGTCGGAGTGTCCGTCCTCGTCGTAGTAGGCCATGATCTGATCGATGTTGATGCCCTTGGCCCAGGGGTACGTGAGGCGCTTCTCCTTGCCCTTGAAGTAGTACTCGACGTGGCACTGCCCGCACACGTACGTGCGCATCTCCTGGCGCGTCGCGTCCTGATTCACCCGGAAGTTGGGCACGCCCTGGCTGGCCTTGAGCGCGGCGATGCCCTCGATGAAGCCAGGCCGCGTCACGCGCAGCTGCATCGTGGTGGGGTCGTGGCAGTCGATGCATGAGACGGGGTGCTCCACCAGCTTGCGCGCCTCCATGAAGGGCATCTGGTTCATCTTCTCGAAGCCCTTGATGAGGTCGCCGTCGCCGAGCTTCTTGTAGGGCACGTACACGCTGGCGTGGCAGTGGATGCAGGTGCCCGGCTGCTGCGTCACGTGCTGGCGCTCGGTGTAGACCTGGTCGTCCAGCATGTGCGCGTGGCCGCGCTCCTCGCGGAAGTCCGTGGCGAAGGCGTAGCCGCTCCACATCGTCACCAGCCGAGGGTCCTCCTCGAGCCGGCTCTGCGCGACGACGGTGCGTGGGTCCGCCTGGGACGGCGTGCGCGCCACGGCTTCACTGCCGCCGTAACGGGTGCGCTGCTGGTCCACGGTGCGCTTGTAGCTGTCGTACTGAAGCGGGAAGTTCCGTCCCCACACCTCGGGGTCGGTGATGGTGTCGTCCAGCTCCACCACCCGGTAGAAGGGATTCTTCGCCTCCTGCTTGCGCTCCATGATGTTGACCAGGAGCGCGGTGACGCCAGCGGCGGCCAGAGCGGCGGCCACCGCCACGGCAATCACCAGCTTGACGCCGCTGAAGCGCCGTTGCTTCTCGGGCTCGGTCATCGTTCAACCTCCTGATGGATGAGTTCGGGGTTCCCGGAGCCTTCGGGGTGCCCCACTGAGTTGTGGCAGGTGAGGCACTGCAGCGAGTCTGCGTGGGGCGTTTCGATGCTCTCCACGAGGCTGGCGTGGCAGTTCCGGCAAGCGCTCTCCGTCACCTGCCGGTTGGCGGGGCGGATGCGGATGGGGTCCGGGAAGGTGCCGGTGGTGAAGTAGAAGGAGTGCCAGAAGCCGTTGCTCGCCTTGTTGAGGTACTTGGGCACCAGCGCCGCCGGCGTGTGGCAGTCGTTACAGGTGGCCACCGCGTGGTGGCTGCTCTTGCGCCAGCCATCGTACTGCTCGGTCATGATGTGGCAGTTGGCGCAGGCGGCTGGGTCGTCATGCAGGTAGGCCGCGCCCTTCGCGTACGCGAAGGTGTAGCCACCGATGCCAATGGCCGAGCCCAGGGCGAGCCCCAGGGCCACTGCCAGGAGTGTGCGGGAGGCCGAGGACACGCGGAACACCGTATCAACGGTTGTGCAGACGGCTAGCCCCATCTCGCAATCGCGTGCGAATTTCCACGCCGTTTGGGAGGCCGGAGCCGGGTTGCGAAATTTTTGCGCCCATGCGGGAGGCGCGCAGCATTTGCGTCGCATAACACGCGTGGTGAAACCTCTGGATCCAAGGCACGGGCCCGGAGGTTCACGGTCCACTTCTTGGTCGTGCGGAGACAGCGAGGCTGAGATGCGTGTCGCCGAGGTCCTCGGTCAGCACTTGCTCTTCAAGTGGTAGCGACGACAGGCTGGCGTTGAGCGTGCCGCGCAGCTCGCGCAGCAGCAGGTACGCGCCGAGTGACTGCTGGGCCTCAAGGACGTCCACAAGGGAGGCGGTGCGCCGCGTGGCTGTGCACGCCGTCCGTGTTGAGGATGATGGCCTCGATGTCCGCCAGCATGGGGGACAGGGCCGGACCAGGACAGTCGAAGCCTCGGCGCGTGGGGCGCGGTGGCCACGTCGGCGACGCTCAGACGGAGGAACCTCCATCCGGTGTTGGAGCAACGGGGCGCCTGCATCGCGTCCCTCAGGGCAGTCCAACGCAATGACGGCCTGCTTGCGCTCGGCCAGGACAACCCCGAATACCTCCGAGAGGAACCCCCGCACCTGCTCTTCGTCGATGGCCACCATACGCTTCCTGGTGGCCGTCCTTCTGCCCAGGCGCCAGCTCCCTCGCACGTGGCGGCCAGGCAGGCGCTGGCTGATCCACTTGCTAGATGACGGGAGCCCTCAGCTCCGACCCCCTCCTGACGAACTACACGGGATTCGGGACTTGCCCCCCGGCGGCGACTCCTCACTCAACGCTCCTCTGCACCTCATTGGCCGGACGCTGACGATCGCCGCCAGCAGCGCGCAGACGGCCAAGGCAAAATCTAGGCGCTGCCCGTAGCCGGCAATCACCAGTCCCGCCCCGAGGAGGTTGTAGTAGAAGAGACTCAGGACTGCGCCAGCAGTTCCGAACCGATCAGCATAGGCTCGCAGGGCGATGCCCAGCACATTGGGGATCGCGACGGCATATGCGGACGAGATCAGCGTCACGCCGCTCAGGAAGGCCAGGCTCTGCGGCAGAAGCGCGGTGAGCAGGATGACGAGCGCGGTCCCCGCCCCCAGGAGGAGGACGCCGAGCGCGATCAGCGCTTCCGCCGTCCAACCGCGGCGCAACAGGGCACGGTTCATCAGCGCCCCCGCCAGCGCACCGGCGGCGAGCAGGAAACCGCTCTGGCCGAATGAGAGCCAGGGGTTCTCCAACCCGGCAAAGAGGAAGGGGCCAAGCTGGTACCAGGCGAAGATCGCGGCATTGAATGCGGCGATCAGCAGGGTACAGCGCCAAATGCCGGGATCGCGGAGCATGACTCGGAAGGTGGGCCAGAATGGGGCGACAGACAAAGTAGCGGGGCGGGTTTCAGGCCAGCGCCAGAGACTCAACCCGAGCATGAACGCCGCAAGCAGGCCGAGGGCCGCGAAGACGCCACTGTGACCGGCCTTGGCCGCGAGCAGTTGGCCTGCGAAGAGGCCCACCGCCGGGCTGATAGCCAGCGCCAGCCCAAGCACCGCGAAGACCCGGCCCAGCTCCGGCCCAGCATGGCTATCGCGTAGCGCGGTCTGGGTAACGATCGATCCAACCGCCGCCCCGAAGGCGGAAATAAGCCGTGCGGCCAGCAAATGTGAGAAATCACTGGCGACCATGGCCCAAGCCGCACCCGCCGCATAAAGCGCAAGGCCCGCAAGCAGCGCCGGGCGGCGGCCCCACAGATCGGAGAGCCGGCCCCAGGCCACCACGCCGAAAGCGAAGGCTGCGAACCAGAGTGACAGCGTCTGGCCCGTTTCGGCTGGGGTGACGCGATAGGCCGTAGCGATCAGCGGCAGGGCTGGGCTGTAGATGGTTTCAACGATCTGCGGAAAGCTCAGGAGCAGAATGGCGAGCAGGAACGGCGGACGGGGGGACATGGCAACCTCAACGACGATTCGCCATCACGTCTAGCCGTTCGGGCCTCCGCGTATTACAAACGGAAAGACAATTTCCATCGGAAATCGGACAAGTGCCCTGGCTAGCGCCCAGCGACCCTTTCGACCCCGACCAGCAGGCGGCGCCGGTCAGCGGCATCGCCTCGCTGCTGGTGCGCCACGATTCCGGCCTGCACAGCCATCAAAGAGGGCAGCTCCTCTTCGCCTACGCCGGCTCGATCCGCATTGCGCTACCCGGCATGATTTCGATGCTGCCGCCGATCCGGGTTGCATGGATTCCGCCGGCGACCGCGCATCGCGTGTTGATCCGCGGTGAGGTGGAATATCGCTCGATCTATCTCGACACGTCCCGCATCGCGCCCCCGACCGAGGGGTCGGCGATCCTGTCGATGACACCGCTTCTGCGTGAGGTGTTCGAACGGATCAGCCATGCGCCCTTTGAGACCGACTGGAACCAGGGGGCTGCGGCGAACCTGCTGGCGGTCTGCCTTGATGAGCTGCGGACGGCCCGGCGCGAGCCGATGCTCTTGCCGGTGCCGAGCGATCCGCGCCTCTCGCGGCTCAATCTTGACGAATTGCCGCCCGAACTCTCTGGGCTCGCGAACCTGGTGGGAGCCAGCGCTCGCACGATCACTCGCATCTTCCGGCGCGAGGCCGGTATGAGTTACCAGGCTTGGCGGCAGAGCTGGCGGCTTCTGCGGGCGGTGGACTTGCTGGCCTCGGGAGAGAACGTGAGCGGGGTGGCCTTCGATTTGGGCTTCGCCAGCGACAGCGCCTTTATCGCCTTTTTCCGCCAGATGACCGGCGAAACGCCAAGGCGGTATCTGCGCGGCAGGACATGACCACATAGAAAGCCAAAGCATGCTCGGTTTCGAGGGTTCTCGTCGTGGGGGGCGAAGATGGCACCCGCCAACTTGCCACGGCGGAGGCATACGCGCCCTGAGCGAACGGCCTCTCTGAAGGTGGCATCCCCCACCGCTGGGAGCTGACGGCAAGCCGAGGCCGGTCAGGTGCGGGAGCGCCGCTTCGGTAGACAGGTTGGCTCCGCTGCCTGCTTCCGCCCCTCAACCGTTCGCACGTACTCCACAGGGCTTTCCACTGGCGGCGCTGAAGGTGGGCACCGCGCCTCGTGTGGCATTCGAGGCGCGGTGCTTCGTCGAGACGAGCTGTTGACCCGGGCGGGACGGGCGACTGCGGGTCCCACCCGGCGTTCACCGTCATCCGCTCCATCGCGCGTACGGTGACGTAGGGCACGAAGCCCGCGGCGCGTGAGCGGGTGTATGCATCCGCGACGTGCGCGGAGTGCGTGGCGTAGTCGGTGGACTGGTGTCTGGCCACCAGCTTCGGCGAGGCCACGGCCCAGGAGCTGCTGGACACCTACGGCCGGCGCTTCACCACGGAGGAGACGTTCCGGGACGTGAAGGACCTCAAATTCGGAATGGGCCTGAAGGCGGTTCGCGTGAAGACGCCGGAGCGCAGGGACAGGCTGCTGCACATCTGAGGGGATGCCTCAGGGAATGCCCCGCATCGCGCAAGCATCATCCTGGCACCGGCGCCGACAGGCGCGTCATGACAGGAATGTCATGGCAACTCCGACTTTGAGGCCAAGGGTGTGTCGAAAACCCTTGGAAACACCGGGGGTATGGGTTGGCGCGGTCGTTGCTGATGAGGGGGCACTGTCAACCCACCCCCAAGGAGCAACACCCCATGCAGAACTCCAGGTCCTGGCTCGCGGCCGTCGCGGCCGTCGCATTCGTCACGACGGGCTGTGATTCCGATGAAGCTCCCGACGCGAAGAAGGTCGCCGACATCGCCGCCTCCCGGTCGGCGGAGACGCTGCGAGGTGTCAGCAGCAGCATGAAGACCGTGAGCGGCCTGTCGACGCTCAATGGCCTGGACGACGCGATGGCGCTGTTCGGCGCTGGCTTCGAGGGCGTGCCGCTCCCTGGGCTGCAGGTGGGTGACGAAGGCGAGGCGCTGTCCACCTTGTTCGACGCGGATGAAGTGGACGCGCAGGCGGACGAGTTGGAGCGGTTCCTGCGCGAGCGCGTCTTCACCGAGGCCAACGTGGAGTCCACGGAGGACAACGCCACCGTCTTCCGCTTGAAGGGCGAGCAGATCTGCACGGACGGCAGGGCGCCTGCGGACGCGGACTGTGTCCGCTTCGTGGATGATGCGCAGCTGCGCGTTCGCGCGACGAACCTGGGGGACGACTCCCTGGAGTTGGAGTTGCTCATCGGCGCGAAGCGCGCGGAGCCGCTGGCGCTGCGCTTCCTGCCGAAGGCCGTCTCGCTGGTGGTGGACCTGGGCGGCTTGAAGGGGGCGGTGGAGCAGCTCGACGCCGAGTCGGCCGGGTTCCTGCCGAAGGTGATGGTGGGGCAGGTTGAGCTCAAGGTGACGAAGGAGGGCGAGTCGCACTGGATTGTCAGCGCCTCCATCCTGGACGCGCTGCGGCTGGAGCTGGCGCTGGAGGGGAGCACCTTCGCGTTCTCCTCCGCGCGGGCGGTGCCGCTCGTGGCGTTCGAGGCGGACGGCCAGGCGAAGCGCGCGCGCTTCTCGCTGGACCTCAACACCACGGAGGTTCGCCTTCCTTACACGGGGTTGGCGCCGGCGCTGCGTGGCAAGGATTGGACGGTGTCCCTGGCCGGCATCTCGTACTCCGTCGAGGCGACGGAGAACCAGACGGACTTCGTGGTGAAGAACCTGGGCCTTGGCGACGCGCAGACCCACCTGAGCCTGGGGAACGACAAGCTCTTCGCGCTGGACCTCAATGAGCAGTCGGGTCGGCACTTCGACGTGACGCTGACGCGCGGGGCGGACGGCGCGCCGCTGCTGAAGGTGCAGCCGGAGTTCGACCTGGTGACGCGCTTCTACCTGGCGCCGCTGAAGGCGGACCCCGCGTCGGAGATCCCCGCGGCGTATGAGGACGCGACCTATCGGCTGCGTCTCAGCGGGGGCGCAGGGGGACCGAGCTTGCGCGCGGCGCCCGCCAACAGCGCCACGGGCTTCAAGGGCGGCCTGCAGGTGGTGACGGGCGAGCTGCTGCTCTCCGCGAATGACTCGCAGGTGGTCGTCGCCCAGGGGCAGTGCCTGGTGGGGGCGGAGCCGGCTTCAGAGAACGATGCTTCGCTGTTGTCGTACCTGCGGCAGGGCAGCTGCGAGTAGTCCTTCAACCCTTCGATGCCGCACGTGAGGGCCGCGCCCATTCCAAGGGGGGCGCGGCCCTCGTTTTCTTTCGGGCGGCTCCAGGAGTCGACCCTCACGAGGCCACGAAGCCGTGGCCCCGGACCTTGTCCGGTGTGGTGCCTGTCATCCGCCGGAACATCGCGATGAAGGCGGAGGCGCTGCTGTAGCCCAGGTCGAGCGCGATGGCCTCCACGGAGTGGCCCTGCTCCAGCCTCGCGAGCGCCTTCACCACGCGCAGCCGCTGGCGCCACTCGCTGAACGACAGCCCCAGGTGCTGCTGACAGCGCCGCTCCAGCGTCCGCTCCGTGGTGTGCAGCACCCGCGCCCACTCGGCCAGGGAGCGCTCATCCTCCGGGTGCTGCTCGAGCGCCGTGAGGACCGGCTCCAGGAGCGAGTCATCGGACATGGGCAGGTAGCTCCCATGGGTGGGGGCCAGCGTCAGCTGGTCGATGAGCACCCGGAACAGTCGGCGCTCGGCGCTCGTGCGAGGCTGCGCCAGCTCATGCGCGCGGAGGTGCTCCAGCAATGACTTCACCAGAGGGCTCACCGCCAGCGCGCACGTCGTCTTGGGCATGCCCCGGCACCACGCCTGCGCGAGGTAGAGCGAGCAGTGGCTCGCCTCGAAGCGGTTCATGCCCCGGTGCTCCACGTCGGGTGGAAGCCAGATGCCGTACTGCGGGGGCGCCAGGTAGTGGCTGCCGGCCAGCTTGAGTTCCATCACCCCGCTGAACGCGTAGACGAACTCCCCCCAGGGGTGCCGATGCCGGGGGTACGTCGCCGCGGCAGGCAGGCTCGCCGTCCGGAAATACACGGGGTGTGGAAGGTTTGTGGTGAAAGGAACCTGGAGCTGCTTCGCCATGGCGCCTTCTCGGGATGGGTTGTCGGAATCTCGCTATATCAATCAGCCCCGCCATGCGCAGGATGTTCGCATGAGTTCTCATCGGAAACCCGCGGACGGCTTCGCGCTCGCGAGCATGCTCGCGTTGTGCGCCATCTGGGGCATGCAGCAGGTGGCCGTCAAGCTGGCCGCTCCCCACATCCCCTCCATGATGCAGATGGCGGTGCGCTCGGGTGTGGGCGCGCTGCTCGTGGGGCTGTTGTGCTGGGTGCGCGGCGAGCGAGGGCTCTTGCGCCGTGGCCCCTGGCGTCCAGGGCTCGTGGTGGGCGCGCTCTTCGCCCTGGAGTTCCTCTTCGTCGGCGAGGGGCTGCGCCACACCCACGCGTCACATATGGGCGTCTTCCTCTACACCGCGCCCATCTTCGCCGCCCTGGGCCTGCACTGGCTCGTGCCTGCCGAGCGGCTGCGGCGCACGCAGTGGTTGGGCATCGCCGTGGCTTTCGTAGGCATCGCGCTGGCCTTTGGCGGTGGCTGGCTCCAAGGCGACATCAGCCCGGGCGTGCTCTGGGGCGACGCGCTGGGGCTGCTGGCAGGACTGGCCTGGGGGGCCACCACCGTGGCCATTCGCGTGTCGGCGCTGTCCGATGCGCCCCCCACCCAGACGCTCCTCTACCAGTTGGTGGGCGGCGTCGCGCTCCTGCTGCCGGTGGCCCTGCTCACCGGTCAGGCCGGCCCGATTTCAATGGCGCCCATTGCCTGGGCAAGTCTGTTGTTTCAGGGCGTCATCGTCTGCTTCGCCAGCTACCTCACCTGGTTCTGGCTCCTGCGCCGCTATCTTGCCTCCAACCTGTCGGTCTTCTCCTTCATGACGCCGCTGTTTGGCGTCAGCGCGGGCATCCTGGTGCTGAATGAGCAGGCGGATGGCTTCTTCGCCGTGGGGGCCGTGTTGGTGCTCACCGGCATTCTCATCGTTAGTGGTTCGAGCCTGCTTCGGCATCAGCCCACGCTGAAGACGGGGACGACCTGAGCCTTCCGCGCCGGGGGGAGGGAGAGCGAGGTCGATGTGCTGTCCACGACGCCCTGAATCCACGTTGGCCGACAACCCGCGTAGAGGGTCAGGTGCGCAACCTGGGTCTTCCCCTGGGTATTGAAGGTGATGCCCCAGCCTGGCTGCTGCGCGTTGTACCAGGCACCACTCAAGGTCATGAGGCCGGGCGCCGATACATGAGGTCGGTGCGCAGCGCGTACTTGCGGCCCTGGGTGACGGTGGCGCCCTCGTGAAGCAAGCGGTGATTGAAGAGCAGCGCGCTGCCCGTGCGCGGCGTCACGGAGTGCCCAAGCGACAGGAAGTTCGTTGCGCCTCCGCCCGGACATTCATTGAGGTAGACCATGAAGGTGAGGAGGCTCCGCTCGTCGCGCGTCCTCACGAAGGCGCCGTCGAAATGCGGGGCGAAGTATTCACCCACGTCATATCGGTAGCAGCGCAGGCGCTCATTGGCACCACAGAGGGTCCACTCGTGTTCGAGCCGGTGCGGCACATGCGGAGCGACACGCTCGAACAACGTCTGCGCCAAGGGGACGTCGTCGAACATCACCCGGGAGTTGTTCCGGATGTCCGGGCGCATCACGAAGCCCGCGGAAGTGGTGATGGGGGCCGCCGTGGGCCCCTCTGCTTCAATCCGTTCGATGAGCGCGGCGCACTCCTCCGCGCTGAGCAGGTCACGCAGGACGATGACGAGCGGGTTGTGCGTACCGAGCACATCATCCGGGTTGGGCAGGACGGGCGTCATGGTCTTCGCGAGGCGGAATGTGGGGGCGGCCACGGCCGGGCCGTGGGGCGGACTCTATCCCGGTTGACCCGCGAGCAACCAGGCGACGGCACCTGGCATCCATCCACGGGGTGACTCCTGGGTGACTGGGTTTTCGCCGAAAGGCAGGCGCTGGTCAGGGAGGTTCATGCATGCCGGCGGTCCATCACAGGACGGTGGATGCGGTTTCGTCGGTGAATTCGAGACGCTACGCTGAGGTCCATGAAGGCGAACCGAATCGTCCTCGTGTCGGGCCCGTCAGGTGCTGGCAAGTCCACCGTGGCACGTGGACTCGCGGAGCAGTCTCCCCTGGCGCGTGCGGTCCACCTGCATGCCGACGACTTCTATTCCTACATCCGCAAGGGTGCGCTGGCGCCCTGGCTGCCGGAGTCCCACGCTCAGAACACCACGGTGATGACGGCCCTGGCGGCGAGCGCGGCGAGTTATGCCGTGGACGGGTATGAGGTCATGGTCGATGGCGTCATTGGCCCTTGGTTCTTCGAACCCTGGCTTGTCGCCGCCCGGACGCATCGGCTTGACTTGCGCCTCATCGTCCTGCTTCCGGGCGAAGCGGAGACGGTGGCGCGTGCCACGAGGCGTGTCCACGCGGACGCACTCACCGACGCCGACGTGGTGCGTAACATCTGGCGCGGATTCCGCGAGGTGGCCCTCCCCGAGGGGCATGTGCTCGACACCAGCAATCAGGACGCCGCGGAGACCGTGGGCGCCGTGCGCCGTGGGTTGGCGGACGGGCGCTTCCGGCTGGAGTCACCGTAGGGCATCGGTGCGTTCCGCGCGTTCGTTGGCCCTCCAGCAGGCCTTCAATCGTTCCAGGTCCGCTGTGATGGCTTCCGCGTCCCGACGAATCGCCTCGGCGGACATGTCGCGGCGGCGGCGGATGATGCGCCTCATGTGCAGGCGCATCATCCCGCAGCATCTCAGTACATGAAGTTCAACGCGACGATGTCGGAAGGGGTGAACTCACCGTCGGTGCCAGACGGGTAGCAGGTATTCATGATGGACCCGCCCGGCGTTGCCCCCGTTGGCGTTCCGGGGATGTGCAATGCGCCCGTGCCCGTCGGCTCCATCGCGCCACTGCCACAGCTGATGCTCGGGTTGAAATGGTCCGTGTGGCGGAGGCCCAGCGTGTGGCCCAGCGCATGGGTGATGACATGCTCATTCAGGTCTACGCCGTAGCTGTTCAGGCCGGTGCCAATCGAAATCGCCCCATAGGGAAGTCCTCCTGAGGGAAAGCCCGCGACGTGACCACTCCCCGCCATGGTTTTCGCGGTGATGTTCGCGGTACAGCCGGTGGCCGGGCCTCGAACAAAGGTAATCCTGAGTCCCAAGGCATTGTAGTTGGCGAGTGCCATATCGAGACCTTGGATGAGCCGGACATAGCTCCGGAACTCCGTCGTGGGATTGACGCAAATCCTCGTCACGCTGGAGCCGACGATGTTGGTCGTCATGTAGTGCTCTTTGCTTCCCTCTCCGCGCTGGAGCATCTCCCGGGAGGCCGCGAGCGTCACATGCGCGTCGCCCCCGACGTAGACGGCGTCATCGACGACGGTGATGTCGTCGGGGCGAAACCCTGCCTCGGTCAGATTGGAGAGGAGTTCAGCGTTCCCGGTATGTGAGTCGGGCCCGCAGCCGGACAGCAAGGCGCCACAGTTCAACATCAGGACTGCCGCTCTCTTGAACATGGTTCGATGGGCTCCTGTCGTGAATCGGGTTTCTGCTCTGCTCGCTCGAGCAAAGCATGGCGGAAGTCGAGGCGGCACCGTGCCTGGCCACTCCTTTGGCGACTCCCGTCGCCCATCATGCAGGCGGCTGACCATGACGGGCCGGTGCGGCTTCCCTGCCACAGGCACGGGACTTGCTGGGAGTGTGGAGATGTGTCTCTCCAGCCTCGTGCTTACGTGGGTCCTTTCCCTCCAGGCAAGTGCCGCGCCTTCATCGCCCAAGCCAGTCACGGTGATGACCTACAACGTCCTCTACTCCGCTCCCGAGGAGGACGTGCAGAAGTCGCTCGATGTCATCGAGAAGGAGGCGCCCGATATCCTGTGCCTGCGTGAGCTGACGCCGAGATTCGCCAGGGCCTTTCGGAAGCGACTGGGGAAGCAGTTCCCCCACGTGCGGCTGGTGCCGCGAAAGGGAACCTGGGGTGTGGGTATCGCCAGCCGGTATCGGCTGTTGCGAACGGAGCACTTCCCCCAGACGCCACACAGGATGCCCGCGCTGGAGGCGGACATCCGGCTCGGTGAGCATTGGGTGAAGGTGGCCTGTGTGCACCTGATGGCGCCAGGTGCCAGGCATCAGCGGGCAGATGACCTGCTCACTTCCATGGAGAAGAACGCGGTGCTTCGGCATCGTCAGGCGGAGGCGCTGGTGCGGCGCTATGCGCGGTGGCGAGGACCGGTCCTGGTGCTGGGGGACATGAATGAAGGCCGCTCAGGCAAGGCCATGAAGGCCTTCGCCTCCGCGGGTTTCCAGCACGCGTGTGACGGACCGGACGCCGCCTGCGGTGCCACATGGCCTGGCACTGCCTCCGTCCTCCCGAGCGTCGTCGAAATCGACCATGTCCTTGGCCGCGAACTTCGCCTGAGCGGTGCGAAGGTGCTGCGTGCGGGAGGCTCGGACCACGATGCGGTCCGGGCGACGCTGGACTTTCCACTGTGACGTTCCGTGGACCGGGGCCCGCTTCGCCGATGTTTCATCGCCAGAGGAGACGGAAGGTGAGGGCATGGCGCGAAGAGCGCCGAGCCCACCAGGGCCGTGGGCAGCCTGGGAGAGATTGGCGCCCAGCAGTCCTGGCGCAGTAGCGGGCCACCACGCCTTGATTCCAGGTCCGGCGTGCCCCGAGCCTCAAGCCTGGACGCGCAGCACGCCGCCGAAGCCGCGCTCGCGGCCCAAGGCGGGAGACACGCCGGCTTCATTCACCGCTTCGCGCCCGGAGATGAGCACCGCCTTCACCGCGGCGTCGTTGCGGTTGACCAGGCGGACGAATCCCCCGAAGTTCTCCATGGGCGCCTCGGCCACCTTGTCGAGCTTCGCGTCCAGGCCGTCGGGCTGGATGACCACCAGGTCCGCGCGGCGGCCCTCCGCGAGCACGCCCGCATCCAGGCCGAACCACCCGGCCAGTTCCCCGGTCAGCCGGTGGACGGCGCGCTCCACGCTCATGAAGGGCTCGCCGCGCTTCTCCGCCTCGCGCACCAGCCGCAGCAGCCGCAGGGGGAAGTTGTAGTGCGCCATGTTGCGCAGGTGCGCCCCGGCGTCCGAGAAGCCCATGAGGATGTCCGGATGCCGGCAGATGCGCTCCAGCTCCTCGCGCCGGTCGTTGGCCATCACCGTGTACCAGCGCAGGGCGTCTCCGTGGGTGGAGATGAGATCCAGGAAGACGTCCACCGCGTCACGCCCCTGCTCCTTCGCCACCTGGGCGAAGGACTTGCCCACCACGCTGGCGTCGGGGCACTGGAGGATGCGCGACTCGTTGAAGTCCCGGTGGAAGGCCCGCGGCAGGAAGCGGTTCGTCCACTCGCGGCGGAAGCGGCTGCGGTACTCCGGCGTTCGCAGCAGCCCCGCGCGTGAGGCTGCGTCCTGGAGGTGAAGGGCAGCCGCACCCGCGCCGAACTCCTCGAAGACGACCAGGTCGATGCCGTCCGCCCAGAGGTCGAAGATTTCGGGCAGGGCCTGCCACCGGAAGTCCGCCCCCAGCAGCCGGTTGGCCACCTGGGACAGCACGCCGATGAGGCGGTGGATGCCCCGGTTGGCGCGCGTGTCCATCATCGAGATGACGGTCGTCTTGAGGCTCGGGCGGAACAACCCGACGCTCTCCAGGAAGAACAGCACCACGTTCACCTTGGTGCTGATGTTGGGCACGCCCTGGAATACACGGCCTCGTTCGCGGAGCAGCCGCGTCAGGCGGCGGTATTCGCTCCAGCGGGCATAGGTGGACGGCAGGGGGCGGCTGCGGATGTCGCGCGAGCCGCCCATCTTGTCCCATTTGAGCGTCATGATGGACAGGCCCACGTAGCCGAGCTCGAGCCCTTCGCGCACCAGGGACTCCATGGCGCGCAGCTCGTCCTCCCGTGGGCGCAGGCCGGGCTCCAGGCTGCGGTGCAGGCCCATGGTGTGGGCTCGCAGCGCGGAGTGCCCCAGGAAGGACGCGACATGGGGGCCCAGCGGCAATTGCTCCAGGTGCGTCAGGTAGTCACCGAGCGTGTTCCACGTCTTGCGCTCCTCCAGCAGCGACCGGACAGTCTCGTAGGGAATGGCCTCCACGCGGCAGAACATGTCCGCCAGGTCCTCGGGCGTGCCCAGCGCGAGGCTGAGCGAGCAGCTTCCCATCAGCACCGTGGTGACGCCGTGTCGTACGGACTCCGACAGCGAGGGCGCCAGCTCCACCTCCGCGTCGTAGTGCGTGTGGCAGTCGATGAAGCCTGGTGTCACCCAGTGGCCGGTGGCGTCGATGACACGCGTATGTGGGGCGCGCGGAATCGGTGCTTCCGAAAGCGTGGTGACAGTGTTTCCCCGGATGCCCACATGGAGCTTGCGCGGGGGATTGCCCAGACCATCGAATACGAGGCCGTTCTCGACGATGAGGTCCATGCACAGAGCCTAGGCACCGTCGAGTGTCAGCTTCCAGCCAGAAGACGCGCCGACAGTTCTCTCCCGCACATGCCAGCGTGGATGTCATTGCCTGGGCGCACCAGGGGAGCGCTCGGCCCCCGGGCAGCCGCACCGCAAGGGCGTGACTACCTTGGCCTGCGGAAGGTGCGAACGCACCAAGAGCCAAGGAGGCGTGCAATGCAAGGCAAGGGGTGGAAGTGGCTCACGCTGGTGGGCCTGGGGGCGTCGCTCGCGGCGTTCACCGGGTGCAATGAGCAGTCCGCGCGGGAGAACTCGCGGCAGGTGGGCCGTGAAGTAGGGAAGGCGACGAAGGAGGTTCAGGAAGGCGCTCGGGAGGCCGCGAAGGAAACCCATGGCGCGGCCCGGGAGGCGGCGCAGGGGTTCAAGGAAGGCCGGGGCGGCTCGGGGAATCCCGACGCCGGCGTCGACGCTGATTGAGGATCCGCGCGAGGGACTTGTGCGCGGCTTCCGTCGCTAGCGCCGCCGCCGCGGGGAACCCGTGCGTTGGGACGGCGCCGGGTCGGGCCTGGTTCGGGCGAGCCAGTCCTCCAGGCGCTCCGCGGCCTTCAGCTCGTCGGACAACTGGCTCCGTGCCTCCTCGGGAAGGGGCACGGCCTGCAGTTGCTGCTTCAAGGCACGTCCCGTCGTGGCATCCCCCAGGGCAATCGCCAGCTCCATCCGGGCGGCCAGGGCACGAACCCGGTCCACCACGGGCGCCTCCGCCTCATACCTGGCGAGTCCGATGTCGAGCGCCCGCGCGGCGGCTTTGTCGTCATTCTTGAACTCACGCAGGATGCGCGCGTTGTCGATGGCCTTCGCCAGGCCCGTGAGCTTCGCGGAGCCGCCGTACTCCAGGTCCTCCGGCTCATCGCGCTGGATGAAGATGATGTTGTTGCCGGTGGGGTCAATCAGTGAGAAGCGGCTCTGGCCGGGCCTGAACCGGGTGATGCGAGGCCTGCCCGTGGCCAGCACCTTGCCGTACTTCGCGCGCAGCGCATCCGTGAAGGCCCGGTGGTAGGGCTCCACCGAATCCACCATGACCAGGCAGCCACCCGAGTTCTCTTCGCTCGGGTCCAGGCTCTTGGCGCCCTTGCCGAAGTGCAGCTCGATGTCACTCCAGCGCAACGCCAGGTACAGGTACGGCTTGGTCATCTGGTACGTCACGGTGAAGCCGAGCGCCTGGTAGAACGCCAGTGTTTCGTCAGCCGAGACGCAGGGAAGCAACGGAACAGTCGTTTCCTTCCCGCTGATGGCGGTGGCCTTCGTCTCATGGGTGGGCATGGCCCGATGATAAACGAGCGACGTTGCCGGGGGCACCTCTTCGCGTCATGCGCCCAGGTGCCTGTTCCTGCGTATGGCGGCGCTATGAGACGCACATGCGCGGCGGCTCGTGGCGCACGAAGCCGCTCAGGGCCGCACGACATCCCGGATGAACCAGGTCAGCGCCTCCGCCATCTTCTGGTGTGTGGCCGCCGACGGGTGCCAGTCCTCGCCAACGCCGTCCACGTTGGGATTCTGCACGGCCATCACGTGCCGGTAGACGCGGGCGTCTCCCTGTTGCTGTCGCTCTGCTACAAGCTCGGTGAGCCAGTCACCGACATGGGCCGAAGTCGTCGTGCCGTTCTGCTCGAGCTGCTTGCGGCCGTCCGACATGCTCCCCAACGTGCAGACGAGATGGGCGCGCGGGTGGAGCGTCCGCAGCCGCGTGAGGAACGCGCGGTAGGCGGATTTGAAGGCCGCTTCGTCCGGAAGGTAGGCGTCGGTGCCGCTGCCGGCGAACGTGTCGTTGGTCCCCGCGTTGACGACAATCACATCGGGCGACGGGCCAGAGAAGTCCCAGGCGACGCCGTGGCCGGGGACCGCGAGCTCGTAGAGCGCGGGCACCAGGCCGGACGTGGACATGTCCAGGTTGCGGTACACCCCGTGGCCCGAATAGCAGATGAGCACCGCCTCCGCGCCCAGGTTCCCCGCCGTGAGCCAGGCATAGGTGCGCCGGGGATTCTGGTTCTTCGACGTGAAGGTGGGCGCGGTCCAGGAGGGCGAGCCCGGGATGAGGGCGACGTCGCTTCCGTAGCCACAGGTGACGGAGTCCCCAACGAACTCCATCCGGAGTCCCGAGCGGGCGGGCGGCTCCCGGAGCTCGCCATGAACCTCCAGCGCCACGAGTTCGCTGTGGCCGACCAGGGACTCGGTGCGCTTGATGAGTTCCACCGTGTGCAGCCCCACCTCCAGGCCGGTGGCGAGCAGGTAGCTGGACTGATGGCGGCTCACCGCGAGCTGTCGCGCGGGCGCCCCGTCAATCACGACATCGAAGTAGGTGGTCCCCACCTCGCCACCCTGGCCCGCGTCGTGGAGCTCCATCCGAACGGCGTCTCCCCAGAAGCGGGCACGGATGGTCACTCCGGGGTGGGAGAAGACGACGCCGGTGTCCGAACGGTACGTCCGGCCGAGGTACTGCACGCGTGCGTCGGAGGCGGGAATGCGCACCCACGCCAGTGCACCCGCGTCTGGCGCGAGCGGCGGGGTGTGCGAGGCTGACTTGCACCCACTCACCAGCAGTCCGGCTCCCACGCTGGCGACCAGCAGTCCCCGCGCCAGGGCCGCGCCGATGCCACGCACCGCATGAAGGGCGTTCCTCATGCGCTCAGTGGATATCGCAAGACGGACACGCATGCGCTGGGGACGCAGGGCACCCGGCGTCCAGGGGACGTCAGCGCGGGCATCGGGCACCATGCCGGCACGAGGCTCGGCACGGTGCCACGTGGCGCGCTACGGGCCGGTCAGCCGGTGGAGCGGGAAGGAGGGATGGCTCCACGTCCCGCCGGGGATGCTCATGTTCAGGGAGGACGGCATGGCGCCCGGAATGCCCGCCGCGCCGTTGGTGGTGAACGTCCCCGCGGGCGTCGAGCGATTGTTTCGTGGCCGTGCGAGTCCGCCTCTGGGCCTGGCGGCGTACGTCCAGGCCCGGGCCGCTGACGGGCTCACCGGGCCTGGGTCTGCCGCGCGGCCTGGAGCGTGTTCGCCAGCAGCATGGTGATGGTCATCGGCCCCACGCCGCCGGGCACCGGGGTGATGGCGCTGGCAATGGGCTGGATGGCATCGAAATCCACGTCCCCCACCATGCGGTAGCCGCGCGGTGAGCTCGCGTCGGACACGCGGTTCTGCCCCACGTCGATGACGACGACGCCCGGCTTCACCATGTCCGCGGTGATGAGGTTCTGCTTGCCCACCGCGACGATGAGGATGTCCGCCTGCCGCGTGAATGACGCGAGGTCCGGCGTGTGGCGGTGGGTGATGGTGACGGTGGCGTCGGGGCCCGGCGCCATCAGCAGCGACGCCAGCGGCTTGCTGACGATGAGGCTGCGGCCCACGATGACCACGTGTTTGCCCCGGGTGGGGATGTCCTCGCGCCGGAGCATCTCCATGATGCCGGCGGGGGTGCAGGGCACGAAGGCCCGGGGGTCTCCGACGAAGGCGAGCCCGGCGTTCACCGGGTGAAAGCCATCCACGTCCTTCGCCGGGTGGATGTGCTCCAGGACGGCCTTGTAGGGCAGGTGGGCCGGCAGCGGCAGTTGCACCAGGATGCCGTGCACGGACGGGTCGGCGTTCAGCCGGTCGATGACGGCGAACAGCGCCTCCTTCGACACGTCCTCGGGCAACGTCAGCGTCTGGCCGCGCATCCCCAGGGACTCGCACGCTCGTGTCTTGCTCGCGACGTACGCCTGGCTCGCCGGATTGTTGCCCACCAGCACCACGGAGAGCCCGGGGGTCACGCCGGCGGCCTGGAGCGCCGCGACGTCCTGGGCCATCTCCGCCCGCATCACCCGGCTGATTTCGGTTCCATCGAGGGTCCGCGCCATGCGCGGCTTCTTACGCCAGATTCTCCAGGTTGGCGCAGCGCTTCTTCTTGATGTCCACCCCAGACGGTGTCCTGGGACACGCTCCCCGTCGTACCCCGCGGGCCCTGGATTCGCGGTGAGCAAAAAGAGCAGGGCCCGCGCGCACTCGGGGCTTGGGCGGCGAATGAAAGGGCGAGGACGGCGCGACGCCGGACCCGCTTCGCTTCCCGGAGAAACCCATGACGTCCATGCATTGTCGTGTTGCCACCACCCAGCGCGAGCTCGATGACGCGGTCCGCGTCCGCTGGACCGTCTTCGGCGGAGAGCTGGGGTTGATGACGGGGTGGATGCCGCCGTCGCGTCGCGAGGTGAGCTGTTTCGACACGCTGGACACCACCGTGCATCTGGTCGTCTATGCGGACGCGGCCCCGGTGGCTACGTTGCGGCTGCTGCTGCCCAACCCGGAGGTGGCGGATGCCATCGGCGGACGGCTGGGGCTGGAGCTGGAGCAGAAGCTGGACCTGTCCGAGGTGGTCCGCCCGGGCATGGTCGTCGCGGAGACGTCGCGCTTCTGCGTGCTCGACGGCTGGCGCCACTCCGAGGCCGTCACCCGGCTGCACGCGGGCATCTACGAGGAGAGCCGGCGGCGCGGCGTGACGCACTGGCTTGCGTCCGCGAACCTGGACACGGATTCGCGCGAGGACGCGATGCTGTCCTGTCAGGTGGCCGCCTACCGGGGCTGGATGAGCCAGCGCTGGCGCGTGGACGTGCCGGAGCCGGTGGATGCACCCGTCATCCCCAGCAATCCCTACTACACGCCCATGGAGCGGCTGCGCGCGGAGCAGGGCCTGCTGGACGGCTTGCGCGTGCCGAGGGCGCCCACGCTCTTCGCCCGGAAGATGGGGGCGCGCTTCATCTCCGAGCCTCTCTACGACGCCAGCTTCCGTCGCTTCACCCTGCCGCTCATCGCCGCGCTGGATGAGGTTCCCGCCAGCACCCTGGCGCGCTTCAACGCGCTGGCGCAGCACCCCCTTCGCCGCGCCGCCTAGGCCGCTGGCGCTTCTCCCTTCCCTTCACCTTCAACGCGCAGCAGCCGGGGACCGGAAACGGCCCGGAAACAGGAGACGTCCGTGAACACGCAAGTGCAGAACCCGACGCAGGTGGACTGGGTGGCAGTGCTGGAGCAGGAGGCCCGCGGGCTGGTGGCCGCGCTGGACGTGCAGCCCGACGCCCGTCGTCTCTTCGACGGCACCATCGACACCGAGGGCTATATCCACTACCTGATTCAGACCTACCACTATGCGCGCTGGAGCACGCCGATGCTGGCGGAGGCGGGCCACCGGCTCGAGCGCCAGGGCCGGCACCCGCACCTGGCGGAGCTGCTGGTGCAGAAGGCCGGAGAGGAACGCGGCCACGAGAAGTGGCTGCTGTCGGACCTGAAGAACCTGGGGTGTCCGGAGGTGCGCGTGGAGACCGCGGCGCGGACTCCCGCGGTGGACGCCTACACCGGCTGGAACTTCTTCACCTCCCGGTCCGGCGTGCCGACGGCGGTGCTGGGGACCGCGTATGTGCTGGAGTACCTGTCCCAGACGCGAGCGACGGGGGTCGTGGAACGTCTGATTGCGGCCGACGCGATTCCGAACATCCGGAAGTCCGTCACCTTCCTGCGCAGCCACGGCGCGCTCGACGGGGACCATGTGGCGGAGATGGAAGCGGTGCTGCGGACGCTGACGGACCCCGAGGACCAGGCGGCGGTGATTTTCTCCGCCCGCGCCACGCGGTGCATCTACCCGGGCATCTTCCGCGAGCGCTGAAGGCCGCATACCTCCCCGGTGGTAGAGACAGTCCCGCGCCTGAAGGCGATCCTCCCCTGCGAATCGTCGTCCGCGAAGTGGGAGGCGTCTTCATGCGCTACATCACCCAGATCCGTCTCGAGGGAGGCGCGCTTCACGAACACATTGCCCGCCTTCGCTGGAAGGAGGGCAACGAGGTGGGGGAGGGCAGCCGCTTGGAGCTGGTCCAGTGGCTCAAGGCGGGGGGAGATGCCCGGGTACAGACGTGGCCCCGGGACGTGAAGGTCGAGGTCATCGACGCCCGGCCTCCGTACCTGCGGACGAAGGCCAATGGCATCCTCACGGACAACCTGCTGGAGCTGCCGCGCTTCTGAAGCGTCGCCTCAGACGGGCTTGTTGAGGTGCGCCGCCTGGTAGAGGAAGTCCGTCCGGTTATCGACTTGCAGGCGGCGGAAGATGTCGCGCACGTGCGTCTTCACGGTGTCCTCGGAGAGGCCCAGCTCGCTGGCAATCTGCTCGTTGGACCAGTTGTGGAGCATGCCCCGGGCGATGTCGACCTGCCGGGCCGTGAGCTGCATGCGCATGGTTTCGGGGAGCGGAATCGACAAGGGAATCTCGTTCAGAATCAGGGCCCACTGACGCGGGCCTTCGGTTTCGGGGAGCTCGACGAACCGCACCACGCGGTACGAATCGCCGTGGAGGGAGACCCAGAGATTGTTTTGGAGCTGCGCGTCCGGCGTCATCCGCGTTAGGGCCCCCAGCCGCTCCATGAGGACGAGCGGAATCCCCGAGGAATGCAGGTCCGAGGGCTTGAACCACCGCTCCAGCAGCGTGGCGGCCCGGCGTGAGCGCAGCACCTCGTGCGAGGGCGGCGCCACCACGACGTAGGCGGCGTCCGGCCGGCTGTAGAGCTCCTCCAGGAGCCGGGAGCCCGTCGAGGCCGTCTGCATGTCGCGGCAGTTGCGCACCGCGTTCAGCAGGTGGGGCGTGAGGCTCGTCAGGAAGGCGGCGTCCTTCTCCGAGAAAGCCAGCCGGCGGTCCCGGTAGAGCGTGAAGGCTCCCAGGAGTTGAGGATGGACGGGCAGGAGCACCGCCATGACGTGCTCCAGGCTCAGGTCCAACTCCTTGCTGCGCTGGTAGAGCGCGCTGCGCTCCAATTCCTTGCGGGTAATCATCTCCGAGTCCCGGAGGACCACATTCGGCTGGGCGAAGATGGGGGCCCGCACGAAGTCGGAATCGACCCACTTGGAATACTCATCCAGGAGGGCCAGCCGGTAGCCGGGGACCAGCCATTGGAACTCGACGATGGGGCCCAGGTTGATGAGGCACAGGCCCACGTAGTCGGCGGGCGTCAGCTCCAGCAGGGGCTCCCGGGCGGATTCGAGCGCTTGGGGGAGGGACAAGGTGCTGTTGAGTGCCGCGATGACTTTGTTCTGGAGTAGGAACTCATGGGAGGAGACGTTCATCGACGCGAGCTTCCTTCCTGCCTGGTCAGGCAACCCTGCGGGTCCGTTTCTGTGTCAGGCCATTCAATAGGCTCCGACTGAAAGGCTGTCCCTCACCCCCCAGTGGTAGGCCCCGAGCTTGACAGGAGGCTCCCTCGCCTTTCGGTGGTCATGCAAGGGGCTGTCGATGGCTTGACAAGACGCGGTCCGCCCGGGACGGGATGACCCAGGCAAGTCGGGCCGGAATGACAGGCAGGGCGTCAGACGAGGAACCACCCCTCAGGTTTCTGAGCAGGGCAGGCAGGAAACGTCGTCATTTCGTGACACCTGTCAGGCGCCCCCTGGCGTGCAGGCGTTGGCATCTTCATTGCTGAAGTGCGGGCTCCCAACCGCAGGAGGCCTTGCACCCATGGATTCGAATCGCTTGCGTCTGCTCTTCTCCCGGGCCCTTCGCGCCTCGCTCCTGTCTCCCCTGACGCTGGCCGGATGTGATGGTGAGGTGGACCTGACGGGGTATTCGCCACCCGCTTGCGACAATGGCGCGCTGGCCATGACAGGCTTGTCACCTGCGGCCGCGCCGGACTTCGTGCAACTGCGGAGCTTCCATGCGGCGGGCGAGCCCGCGGCAACGAGCCCCGTCTCCTCCGTAGGAACACCTTGCGCGACGGCGACCCAGCCCCAGACATGTCTGTCTGAGCTCGAGGCGTTGGCGCCTGCCCGTGGGTTCCGCGACGCCTGCGGCTTCATCTGCACCGACTATTTCCTCGCGACGACCCGGGGCGACGTGGTGTCTGCCATCTCCTCGCTGGAGGCCCTGAAGTCGTTCCTAGGGCCGATTGATACGGCGCAGGAGGCCGCGCTGACGGCCTTTGCCGCGGGCTACGCAGTGCGCTGTGGCGGGCTCAAGTATGGGGCGGTGAAGGAGTTGGGCGACGGTGCGTTCGGCGTCGTCGGCACCAAGGGCATGGCGTGTGGCAAGGGGACGGAGTTGACGCAGTATGCTCTGCGCGTGTCGTCAACGGGCGAGGTGGTGGAGGAGGAGCGCAATGTGTTGGAGCGGGGTGCGGATAACTGTTCCGTGGGGCGCAGGCCCGGAGGACTGCGCTCACAAGGCGCGGTGGCGTGTGACGATGTGCTGGGACAGCACTTCGCCGCCATTGCCCATCTGGAGGCCGCGTCCATCCAGGCCTTCCTGTTGCTCCGGGAGGAGCTGGCCGCGCATGGCGCGGACCTCGCGCTGCAGGACGCGGCGCTGATGAGTGCCCTGGAGGAGGTCATGCACACGGAGGTCAGCGCCCGCCTGGCGGGGCGGCACGGCGCGACGCCCCAGGCTCCCAGGGTGGACGCGGCGGCGCCCCGTTCCCTGTTCGCGGTGGCGCTGGACAACGCGGTGGAGGGCTGTGTGCGGGAGACATTCGGCGCGCTGGTGGCGCGGCACCAGTCGCTCCATGCCCAGGACGCCGAGGTGCGCGCCTCCATGGCCCGCATCGCGGAGGACGAGACGCGGCACGCGGAGCTCTCGTGGAAGATTGATGCCTGGGCGCAGGCGCGGCTGTCGGAGGGGGAGCGCGAGGTGCTCCGGCTGGCGAAGCAGCGGGCCGCGGCGGCCCTGCGCGAGGAGGCCTGCGTGCCGGTGAATCCCGTGCTCGTGTCCGAGGCCGGGCTGCCCCCGCCCGAGGTCGCCGTGGCGATGGTGGACACGCTCGCTCAGGAGCTGTGGGCCTGAGGTTCGTGGAACGGTGGGGCAGGTGACGTGCCCCACTCGCCGCGCCCGCTGTGCACCCAGCGGGTGGCTCGGCATCTGGGCGGGGGCCCTACGGGGCAAGCGGCGCGGAGGGCTCGTTGTTACGCTCACCGGATAGAGCCCCGGCTCAGGGAATTTTTATGGGGCTCTGGAAGGGATGAGGCGTAGGAGATGAGTCAGCAGCCAGAAGCCGTCCTTCGTGTGGAGCCGCTCGGGATGCCGTGGCGGACCCCGGATCCGTTTCTTTTTTGCGTCCACCACGACGACAAGTACCCCATGGGGAACGAGCGCCTCGGGCCGTCCGCCTCGCTGGCGGGCCGCAACCTGGGCCAGGACTTCGATGGGCGGGACGGCTGGAACATGTATCACGGCACCGTGGTGCCCGGTTTTCCCCAGCACCCGCACCGGGGGTTCGAGACCGTCACGGTGGTGCGTCGCGGGCTGCTCGACCACGCGGATTCCCTGGGGGCGGCGGCGCGCTTCGGCGGTGGGGATGTGCAGTGGCTCACCGCGGGCGCGGGCATCAATCATTCGGAGATGTTCCCGCTGCTCCAGCGCGACCAACCCAACCCGGTGGAGTTGTTTCAAATCTGGCTCAACCTGCCGCGGGCGAACAAGCTCGTGGAGCCGCACTTCTCCATGATGTGGAACCACGTCATCCCGCGGCACGTTGCCCGGGACGCGGAAGGGCGCGCCACGGAAGTCACGGTGGTGGCCGGAAGCCTGGGAGACGTGAAGGCGCCACCGCCGCCGCCCAAGTCGTGGGCCGCGCAGGCAGAGTCGGACGTGGCCATCTGGACGCTCAAGCTGGCCCCGGGCGCGCGGTGGACGCTGCCGGCGGCGGCCCGTGGCAGCAACCGGATGCTCTACTTCTTCCTCGGCTCCAGCCTGCGCGTGGCGGGGCGTGCCATTCCGCCGTCACATGGCATCGAGCTGCGGGCGGACGTCGCGGTGGAGTTGGAGAACGGCGCGGACGAGGCGGAGTTGTTGATGTTGCAGGGCCGTCCAATTGGAGAGCCCGTCGTGCAGTACGGCCCGTTCGTGATGAACTCGCGGCAGGAGATTCAGGAGGCCTTCGCGGACTACCAGCGCACGGGCTTCGGGGGCTGGCCGTGGCCGGCCAATGACCCGGTCCATCCGCCAGAGGAAGGGCGCTTCGCCCGGCACGGGGATGGGCGCATCGAACGTCCGGCCTGAGCGGGAGCACCGTCAGCTGGAGCCCCGCTGCATGGGCGCTGAGTCTTCCCATTCTGGATGCGGCCGTGCAGCGGGGCGGGGCCATCCGCCGCCCTTGATGAGATGACACCCCTGGAAGACGGACCAGGATGCGAGGCTGCCCTATCGCATCAATGGGGCTGCGGGAGGGAGGGGCCTTGGCCACCCGGCGCGGTGGCGGTGGCGCGGACGGTGGCCAGGACTCCCGAGAGCAACACGACGATGGTCCCCGCGAGCGGCACCACGAGCAGCCCCACACGCAAGCCCACGGCGTCGGCGACGAGCCCGACGAGCGGGGGCGACGCGAGGAACCCCAGGCGCATCAGCCAACTGACGACGGTGAGTCCCGTTCCCGGTCTCAGGCCGGGCAGCTCATCGGCGCCGTGCATGGCGGCGGGGACCAACGTGGCGACGCCGAAGCCCGCGAGCGCGAAGCCCGCGATGGTGCCCGGCATCGAGGGAAGCAGGAGCGCCGCGCTCATGCCCAGCGCCGTGGTGGCCCCGCCGGCCCGAGCGATGGCGCGCTGACCGAACCGGTCCACCAGTCCATCGCCCAGCATCCGGCCCACGAACTGCGCGCCCACGAGGGCGACGAACCCGAATGAAGCGACGGCTGCCGTGGCGCCGAGCGTTCCGGAGAGGTAGACGGCTGCCCACGTCATGCCCGCGTCCTCGACGAGCGTGCCGCCGACGGCAATCAAGACCAGCGCGGCAATCACCAGCCAGATGCGCCCCGTCGGCTGGCGCCGTGCGGGAACGCTGTCCAGGTGCGCCGCCGCGGGCTCAGGCTCGACGGCGACGATGGGCTCGGGGCCGGGGAGCGTGTAGCGCAGCGCCATCAAGGACACCCCGGCGAAGAGCAGGGCGGAGAATCCCAGATGCAGGCCCCGGTGCACGTTCAGTCCCGCGGCGAGCCCGCCCATGAGTCCGCCGACCACCGCGCCGATGCTCCAGACCGCGTGGAAGGAGTTGAGGATGGACCGGCCATGGAGCCGCTGCACCCGCAGCCCGTGGGAGTTCTGCGCCACGTCGGTGATGGCGTCCATGCCGCCCGCGAAGAAGAGCGAAACGGCGAGCACCCACCATGATGATGCGAGGCCCGCGACCAGCACGCCCAGGCTCGTCAATAGCGTGCCGGCGACGGCGACCCGTGAGGAGCGGAAGCGGCGGATGAGCGCTCCGGCGGCGAGCCCCGCCACCATCGCGCCACTGGGGAACGCGGCGACCGCCAGCCCGTATTGCGCGTTGCTGAGGCCCAGGTCGGCTTTGATTTGCGGATAGCGCGGCAGGAGGTTGGCGAGGATGGCGCCGTTGGTGAGGAACAGCGCCGCGACGGCCGCGCGGGCCGCCCGGTACTCGCGGGGGACCAGACGAGGGGAGGAGGAGGGCATGGCGGGTCAGGGGGAGCGCGAGAGAAGGCGGCGCACGGCGTCCCGGGTCAGGTCGCGGCTGCGGGGGGCGGGGTCGAGGCTGACGTGGATGAACAGCCCCTCAATCAAGGCGTCGAGCTCGTGCGCCATCCTGGCGTCGACGAACCGTTCCAGCACGGCGCGGCTGCGGCGCATCCAGTCGTGGGTGATTTGCCGGAAGGCGCGTTGGCGCGCCGCGAGCGTGTAGAGCTCGAGCGTGAGCACGAGCTCGTCCTGCCCCGCCGCGAGGTCGTCGTGCACGATGTGGACGATGGCGGAGACCAACGCGTCAAGGTCGGTGGCCGCGGCGATCCGCTCGGCGAACCGCTCGCTGATGCGCTGGGCGAAGCGGCTGAACGCCTCGTGCAGCAGTTCGTCCATGCTCGTGAAGTGGTAGGTCATCGAGCCCAGGGGGACGCCCGCGCGCTCGGCGACCCGGCGGTGCGACGTGCCGGCCACGCCCCCTTCGGCGATGACCGCCAGCGCGGCCTCGATGATGCGATCCCTTCGCTCGGGGTCATGTCTACGCGTGGCCACGTGGGTCTCCGGGGATGCGGCAGGCGGCATGAAGCCGCGAGGTGCCGCTGGCGATATGTACGAACGTACATATCCCGTTATTCCACCGGGCCGTGGCGCTTCCCTGGTGGGTCGCCGCGCTAGCGCATCGAGGGCCGCGGCGCGGTCTTCCCGCAGGGCGCCTTGGGCGGCAGGTCGCACGCTGCCTCAGGGTGGGCCTGAGGCGGCAGCGGGCAGTTCCGAATTTTCGGGCCGGAGGGTGTCACCCAGAATCAATGCGTCGCGTGTCCCTCACCCGCCGGGATCTTCCCTCATGCCTTCATCCGACAGCCTTCTGGTGACTGTTGCCGTCTTCGTGCTCGCCGGCCTGGTCAAAGGCGTGGTGGGGCTGGGCCTGCCCACCATTGCCATGGCGCTGCTGGCCCTGGTGATGCCTCCCGCCCGAGCGGCCGTCCTGCTCATCGTGCCCTCCCTGGTCACCAATGTCTGGCAACTCCGGCCCTGGTCGACCTTGGGGCCTCTGCTGCGGCGACTGGCGCGGATGCAGGTGGGCGTCTGCGCCGGCACGCTCGTCGGAGCGTGGGTGCTGGGCGCGCCTGTGGGCGCGTGGGCCACGGTGTCCCTGGGCGTGGCGTTGGTGGCCTATGCGGCCTGGGGACTCAGTGGGGCCCGACTCCCGGTGGGCCCGGTGGCGGAGGCGCGCCTGGGGCCCTGGGTGGGCGCGCTCACCGGCTTCGTGACGGCGGCGACGGGTGTCTTCGTCATCCCGGCGGTGCCGTATCTGCAAGCGTTGGGCTTCGAGCGAGAGGAGCTGATTCAGGCCATGGGTATCTCGTTCACGGTATCCACGCTGGCCCTGGCGGCGGGGCTCTACGTCAACGCCGCTGGCGCTGGGGCGCAGTTGGGCCAATCCCTCCTGATGTTGCTTCCGGCGCTCGTCGGGATGCAGGTAGGGCAGTGGCTGCGCCAGAAGCTCTCGCCCGTGCTGTTCCGGGCGTGTTTCCTGGTCAGCTTGATGCTCCTCGGGATGCACATGGTTGCCCGCGAAATGCGGGTGGGGTGAAGGTGCTGGGTCCTGGGCCGCGGACAATCGCCATGAAAGTGTCACCGGCCGGGTAGGAAGGCGTAACCGGGCTGTCATTCGCGCCCGACACCATGCTGCCTTCCGAAAGGCACCTGGGAGCGGTTCATGCGATTGAAGACGGAGATGGAAGTGCGCAGGGGGGCGCGTTCGTCGAGCCGGACGCGCTGGTTGACGGTGACGTGGATGGCGGCCAGCGTGCTGTCCGCGTGTGGTGATGACGATGCCGTCGACCCTGGCGAGCAGCCCGCGCCGCTGGACCTGACCATCCTCCACATCAACGACCACCACTCGCACCTCGCGGGTTCCAGTCTGGAGCTGAATGTGACGAACGCCGCGGGTGACACCGTGGCCGCGGAGGTTGAATCCTCGGGTTTCGCGCGCGTCACGTCCGCGATGAAGGAGCTGGCGGCCGGTAAGGAGAACGTGCTCAAGCTCCACGCGGGTGACGCCCTCACCGGCACGCTGTACTTCAACCGCGCGGGCCAGATTGGCGAGGCCGACGCCGCGATGATGAACACGGTGTGCTTCGACGCCTTCACCCTGGGCAACCACGAGTTCGACAAGGGCGACACCGAGCTGAAGCGCTTCATCGACCGCCTGCATGCCGGCCAGTGTCAGACGCCCGTCATCAGCGCCAACGTCCAGTTCGGCGCGGGCTCCGCCCTGCACACCTCCAGGGCTGCCGGCTACGTGGAGCCCTTCACCGTCGTCGAACGGGGGGGCCAGAAGATTGGCCTCGTCGGCCTGACGATTGCGGGCAAGACGAAGGAGTCCTCCAGCCCGGATGCGGACACCACGTTCGAGGCCGAGGTGCCCGCCGCCCAGCGCGCCATCGATGCGCTGCGGGCCCAGGGCATCAACAAGATCATCGTGATGAGCCACATCGGGTACCAGCTCGACCGGACCATCATCCCGCAGTTGAGTGGCGTGGACGCGGTCATCGGCGGTGACTCCCACACACTGCTGGGGCCTGCCGCCATGGAGACCTTCAACGTCGGAACGCCCGCGGGGCCCTACGCGGAGTCGCTGCGCAACCGCGACGGCGAAACCGTGTGCCTGGGGCAGGCCTGGCAGTACTCGCAGGTCGTCGGAGAGATGACCCTCCGCTTCGACGCCGAGGGCGTGGTCACCTCCTGTGGCGGCACGCCCCACGTACTCATCGGCAATCAGTTCTCCATTGACGGGACGCCCGTCTCCGAATCCGACAACGCCGCGATGCTGGCCAGCGTGGCCGTCAGCGGCTTCCTGCGGGTGACGCAGCCGGATGCCGCCGCCGCGCAGGTGCTGGCGCCGTTCCAGGGCCGGATCGACGAGTACAGCCGGACGGTGGTGGCCACGGCGGACGACGAGCTTTGCAATCGCCGCGTGCCGGGAAACACGGAGCCGGGCCGCTCCAGCGTGAGCTGCAACGCCCTGGGGGAGGTCCACAGCCGGGGCGGCGACATCCAGCAACTGGTGGCGCAGGCCTACCTGGAGGTGGCGAACGCGGATTACGGCGGCGCGGACATCACGTTGCAGAGCGCGGGCGGCGTGCGCCGGCCGCTGCAGGGACCGGTGACGGCGGCGGACGTCATCGAGGTGCTGCCCTTCGGCAACATGCTGTTCCGGCTGGACGTCACTGGCACCGAGGTGAAGTCGATGATTGAGGACGGGCTGCACGCCACGTTCCGGGAGGGAGGCACCACGGGGCCCTATCCGTACACCGGCGGCCTGCGCTTCGACGTCAACGCCGCTCACGCTCGCGGCCAGCGCGCCAGCAACCTGGAGGTGCTGGACCAGACGACGGGCCAGTGGAACGAACTTCAGCCGACCGCCACCTATCGCCTGTTCGTGCTGAGCTTCAATGCCACGGGTGGTGATGGCTACGTGACGCTGGCCAACGTGCCGGCCGAGCGCCGCTCCGACATCGGCGTGCTCGATGCCGACGTCCTCCAGACGTACATCGACCGTCAGGCCGAGCGCAAGCCCGGCACGAACCTGCCCGTCCTGCACAAGGTGGATGCTTCGCTCTACAGCACGAAGTCGTTCGTCGAGTAGCGCGTCGAAGAGACACGCCCGCCTGTCATCAGCAAGTGAAGCAGTTGTCCCGTGGCGGACGTCGCATCCGCCACGGGACGTGCCCTCGATGCGTCACTTCGAGCGGCACCTGTGCTCTCAACTCCGCGATGCGCGCAGCCTTGGGGGCGAGCGCCGCCACGCGTGGCGGTGTGTCACGCCGAGGCCACCACCGCCGAGCGCCGTCCCGCCCACCGCCCGCTGCCCGGCGGTCCCTTCACGCAGGCTCCAACCGGTGAACGGTGACTATTGTTGTAGCGGGCCCTGGTGAGAGTCCTCGTCGGTGCGAGGAGGCGCCCGATTTCTTCAAGGCGTCATCTACGGATGGCGATGGTGCCGGCGGGTCTCCTGCTTGGAATGAGGAGAAGAGCGATGACGACCACAAACGCTGAACACCCAGGCTCGCGCAGCCGGTGGCTAGGCACGCGAGGTCGAGGGCGTCTACTCGCCTCCCGGGTTCCACTGGGCCGGAACGGTTTTCGCGTCGCGGGGTATTTCTCCGCGAACCCGAATGCCATCCGGAAGCTCAATCCATTCCTGCTTCTGGACGACCACCCGGCGCACAACTCCTCGCCTACGCCCCACCGGCGGGGCGTAGGCGTTCACCTGCATCGGGAATGCTGGAAGGGGGACGAAAGGTGAACATGAGCGCAGCAAACTTCAACGGGCAGAAGCCGACCATCGACCTGAAAGATGCGGTGATGCTGCTCATCGACCACCAGAGCGGACTGTTTCAGACGGTGCAGGACATGGCGATGCCGTCGCTTCGAGCAAACGCGGCGGCGCTGGCCAAGATGGCGAGCCTCTCGGAGCTGCCTGTCATCACGACAGCGTCCGTACCTCAAGGGCCGAACGGACCCTTGATTCCTGAAATTCATCAGAACGCTCCACACGCCAAGTACGTTGCCCGAAAGGGCGAAATCAGCGCCTGGGACAATCCGGACTTCGTTGCGGCCGTCAAGGCCACGGGCAAGAAGACGCTGATCATCGCCGGCACGATTACCAGCGTGTGCATGGCCCTCCCGGCCATCGCCGCGGTTCACGAGGGCTACAGAGTTTTCGTGGTGGTCGATGCGTCGGGCACGTACTCGAAGATGGCCCAGGAGATCACGCTCGCGCGTGTCGTCCAGGCCGGCGTGGTACCGATCGATACTGCCGGTGTCGCCTCGGAACTGCAGAGGACCTGGAACCGCGCGGACGCCGAAAAGTGGGCTGAGATCTACACCAAGATATTCCCGCCATATCGGCTCTTGATCGAGAGCTATGCGAAAGCGCAGCAGGTCGCCAAGGAAGGCGAGCAGCTCGACTCGCAGCGCAAGTAGGCGACGAAAGGAGAATCACAATGGCCAGTGAACCAATTCGTGACCCCGTGAAAGATCAGCTGCTGACCCCCAAGAATTCGGCGTTCGTCGTCATCGACTATCAGCCGGTTCAGGTGAACTCCATCGCGTCGATGGACCGTCAGCTGCTCGTCAACAACATTGTCGGAGCGGCCAAGGCCGCTGTCGTGTACGGCCTGCCCATCGTTCATTCCACCGTCAACGTGAAGACCGGGCTCAACAAGCCCCCGATTCCGCAGCTGCGCAAGGTGCTTGAGAAGTTCCCCACCTACGATCGCACTACGATCAACTCCTGGGAGGACGTGGAGTTCCGCAGCGCCATCGAGGCCACGGGTCGCAAGAAGCTGATTTTGACGGCACTGTGGACGGAGGCTTGCCTGACATTTCCAGCGCTCGATGCGCTCAAGGCTGGCTACGAAATCTATGTCGTCGCTGACGCGGTGGGCGGCACCTCTGTGGCGGCGCACGAAGCCGGTCTGCGTCGCATCGAGCAGGCCGGCGGCAAGATAATCAGCGTGCCGCAGCTCTTCTGTGAGCTGCAGCGCGATTGGTCGCGCAAAGAGACGGTCCCTGCATTCATGGACCTCTTCATTCAGACCGGAGGCACCGCGGGTATCCAGTTCTCCTACGACTGGAGCGAATGACCCTTCGAGCCGTCGCCGCGTGGAACGAGACGGTTCGGCGAGTCTCGAACAGCGAAAGGACGCGACAGAACATGAGCTGGACGCAATCGCTTGAACCTGTGTGTACGTCGCTCCCGGAGACCGCATAGATGGGCGGCTCGCCGGTCATCGTCGGAATCGCGGGGAGCGTTCGCAAGGGCTCGTACAACGCGGCGTTGCTCCGGGCGGCGATAGAGCTCTCGCCGCCGGGAGCCAGAATCGAATCGGTGTCGATCCGCGGAGTCCCGCTCTACGACGGCGACGTGGAGGCGGAGCGCGGGATCCCCGAGGCCGTGCGGGAGCTGAAAGACAAGATCGCCGAGTCGGCCGGGCTCATCATTGTGACACCCGAATACAACAACTCGATTCCAGGCGTTCTCAAGAACGCCATCGACTGGCTGTCGCGCCCGGCTTCGGACATCCCTCGCGTATTTGGAGGTCGTGCTGTCTCGCTGATGGGCGCAAGCCCAGGGCGCTTCGGCACCGTGATGTCGCAGACCGCGTGGCTCCCGGTGCTCCGGGCCCTCGGGATGCGACCGTGGTGGGGCCCTCGGCTGCTCGTGGGTGGCGCGAACAAGGTCTTCGATGAATCGGGCCGACTCGTCGACGACCGCATCCGTACGCAACTCCGGGAGTACATGGCGGGGTTCGTGGAGTTCGCCGTCGGGAAGGCGACGTAGGGCACGCCGTAACGGCCGAGAAACGAAAAAATGCGTGCGTCATCATTGGGGGGCGCTGCTACCGGAGTCGCCCAGGAGATCGTGATGGGAGCGCACCGAGATGACTCTGGGCGTCTACGCCCGGCGCAAGAAGTGGCCGCTTGAAGCCGTTGGTGGCGGGCATGCGGGCGGCCCCTGGCTCGCGGCGCCGTGGGTGTCCCCTGCATTCCGCGGGAGTCGTGCCCACGCTCCGGAAGAACCCTGTCGGGGCGTGAGCTCCCCGCCCGCGAGGACTCTCCATGAAGACATCTATTCCGTCGCAGATGAAGGCCGCCGCCATCGACCGCTTCGGTGGGCCGGAGGTGCTTGGGGTGAAGACGGTGGCCGTTCCGGTCGTAGGCGCGGGAGAGGTGCTCATCCAAGTGGAGACCGCGGGCGTCGGAAGCTGGGATGCGGCGGAGCGCGAGGGGGAAATGGAGCTGCTCAAGCCTCGAAAGTCATCCTTCCCCTATGTGCTGGGAACGGACGGGGCCGGCACCATCATGGCGGTGGGCGAGGGCGTCACGTCCCGCAAGGTGGGCGACCGGGTGTACGGCTCCGGCTTCCTCAATGACAAGGGCGGGTTCTTCGCCGAGTACGCGGTGGTGAAGGCCGATGACACGGCGCTCGTGCCGAAGGGCTTGAGCGCGGAACAGGCGGGCGTCCTGGCCGCGGATGGAATCACGGCGCTCCAAGGTGTGCAGGACGCGCTGAACGTTCGTCAGGGCATGTCGCTGCTGGTGTACGGCGCGAGCGGCGGTGTGGGCCATCTGGCGGTGCAGCTCGCCAGGCGACTGGGCGCGCGGGTCCTGGCGGTGGCTTCGGGCTCGGACGGCGTGGAGTTGGTGAAACGCCTGGGGGCGGAGAAGGCGGTGGACGGACGGGGTGGTGATGACGTGGCGAAGGCGATTCGGGACTTCGCGCCGGACGGGCTCGACGCGGCGCTGGTACTCGCGGGCGGCGAGGGCAGGGCCCCGGCGCTGCAAGCCGTGAAGAAGGGGGGCCACATCGCCTACCCGAATGGCGTCGAACCGGAACCACGGGCTCCCGAGGGTGTGAAGCTCACCGCGTACAATGGCGAGTCGAATGCTGACGTCCTCGCGCGCCTCAACCGGCTCATTGAAGCAGGGCCCTTCCATGTCGAGGTCTTCCAGGTGTACCGGCTAGACGACGCGGGCCGCGCGCTCGAAGCCGCGCGCAAGCACCATCTGGGCAAGCTGGCCCTGCGCATCCACTGAGCCACCGCGCGCCACGCCAGGACGCTGGCGTGGGCTTCGCGGCCGCCGCCGCTGGAGCCGGGCGGAGGGGCCTGTCCGAGGTTAGACTCCGCGGATGAACTCCAGCCCATCCAGCCGGTCGTCCGTCGTCGTGGCGGAGCTGGGGCCCACGAACACGGGGAAGACCCACCGAGCCATCGAGCGCATGCTCGAGCACGGTTCGGGCATCATGGGGTTGCCGCTCCGCCTGCTCGCCCGCGAAGTCTATGACCGGGTGACCGCTCGGGTGGGTGAGGGCCGCGTGGCGCTGATGACGGGGGAGGAGAAGCGCGTGCCCCCGCGCCCCGACTACTGGATTTGCACCGTCGAGGCGATGCCGACCGACAAGTCCGTCGACTTCCTCGCGGTGGATGAAATCCAGCTCGCTGCTCACCGTGAACGCGGGCACGTCTTCACGGATCGACTGCTCCATGCGCGGGGACGCAAGGAGACCTGGTTCCTGGGCGCGGACACGATGCGTCCCATGGTCCAGACGCTCATCCCCCATGCCTCGGTGAAGCGCGCTACCCGTCTGTCACAGCTTCGTTATGCCGGGCATCGCTCCCTGAAGAGCCTCCCGCCGCGGTCGGCGGTGGTCGCGTTCTCCGCGGACCGCGTCTACGAGTTGGCCGAGTCGCTGCGGCGCCTCCGGGGCGGCGTGGCCGTGGTGCTGGGCGCGCTGTCTCCCCGGACGCGAAACGCCCAGGTGGCGATGTACCAATCCGGAGAGGTGCAGTATCTGGTGGCCACGGATGCCATTGGCATGGGGCTGAACCTGGACCTCAACCACGTGGCCTTCGCCGCGCTGTCCAAGTTCGACGGCGCCGACCAGCGCGAGCTCTATCCGGACGAGCTGGCGCAGATCGCTGGCCGCGCCGGCCGCCACTTGAACGATGGGAGTTTCGGCACGCTGAACACGTTGCCGGAGCTGCCGCCGCGGGTGGTCTCCGCCATCGAGACGCACCGCTTCCCGGCGGTCCGGAGCCTCATCTGGCGCAATGCCGCGCTCGACTTCTCGAGCCCAGAGGCCCTGCTGGATTCACTGGCGCGCGCGCCGGGCCACAGTGCCTTCATCCGGGTGGAGCGCGCGGATGATTTCGATGCGCTCAAGGACCTCTCGCGTGTTCCAACCATCCAGGACCTGGCCACCGGGCCGGCCATGGTGGAGCTGCTGTGGCAGGTCTGCCAGATACCCGACTTCCGGAAGGGGCTCTTCGGCCAGCATGTCGCGTTGCTGCGTGAGACGTTCCTGCAACTCACCGCGGGGGACGGGAAGCTGGACGCCGTCTGGCTGAACAAGCAGGTGGCTCCGCTCGACGACGTGTCCGGAGACATCCACACGCTGATGGACCGGCTGGCGGCCATCCGCATCTGGACGTACATCAGTCATCGGCCGGGGTGGCTGCACGAGGCGGAACACTGGCAGGAGCGGACGCGCGGCATCGAGGATGCGCTGGGGGACGCGCTCCATGAACGGCTCGTCGAGCGCTTCGTGCAGCGCGCCGCGAGGCGCAGCACGCGTCGCTTTGTGAAGGCCACCGCGCGCCCTCCGTCCGGTTCGGCCAGTCCCTTCGCCAAGCTGGGGCAGATGCTGGAGGAGATGCCGGGCGCCGAGGGCTTCGCGATGACGGAGGAGCAGTTCGTCCAGCGGGTGGTGGACGCGAGCCATGATGCCTTCCAGGTGGATGCGAGTGGCGCCATCTCCTTCGAAGGCGAGCCCCTGGCGCGCCTCGTTCGCGGGACGGACCGCCGCTCCCCTTTGCTGGCACTGGCGGAGCCGGAGGTCTGGACGGGCGGCGCGCGGCAGCGGCTGGAGCGGCGTCTGCTCGCGCTGGCGCGGGACCTCGTCACCGAGGCCATGGGCGGCTTTCCCTCCGAGTCCTTCTCCGGAGCGGGGCGCAACGCGGCGGCGCGTGGGCTCGCGTATCGCCTGTCCGAAGGACTGGGCGTGATTACGCAGGGCGAGGCGCATGAGCAGTGGCGGCTGTTGGATGAGGAGGCTCGCGCGCGCTTGACGGAGCAAGGCGTCTGCGAGGGACACCGCTTCGTCTACGTCGCCGAGGCCCTCAGCCCGCATGCGCTGGAGCGGCGCTGCATGCTCACGTCGCTGTTCCTCCAGCGGACATGTCCCACCGGGGTGCCACGAGAACCCGTGCTTCAGCTCTCCGAGTTGGATCGCCGCGACGCACGTGCCTATGGGTACGAGGTGCTCGGGAGCGTGGTTCTTCGCATCGACATCGTCGAGCGGCTGTGCGAGGCCCTGCGCCACCCGCATGGGGGCCGGCAGGTGCAGGCGCTCATGCAGGACCTCCGCCTGGAGGGGAGTATCCGGGCTCGGGTGCTGCGCGAGCTGGGAGGCGCCATTGGAAACCCTCCGCCGCGGCGGCGCCGTCGCCGACGTGGCGGCGCCGCGCAAGTGTCCGGCACGAGCGGCGCTCACCCAGGTTCGCCTCGGAGCGGGGCCTCGGAGCGGAAGGGACGTCGGCCCCGAGAGGGGGCGGTCCGGAATGCCACGGCGTTTCGAGACGGACCCTCGGAATCATGAGGCGCTGGCGCACCCGTCTGCGCCGGAGCTCCTCGTTTGAAGGGGCGGCTCGTGCAGGTGCTCGGCGACTGGACGTCCGCCGAGCCGGGCCCCGCCCCCGCCAGCCTTCGAGCGCTGGTGGCGCTCATCCGGGAGCGGAGGCGAGGCCTGGTTTGGGGCTTCAGGGGACGGAGGCGCTCAGTTCGCTTCGCGCCCGTGCGGCTTGTTTCGCTTCGAGGGCATGAACGTCAGGGTGGCCGCATTGGCGCCGCCGCCACTTCCCGCCGGCACGAAGACGTCAATGAAGTTCCCTGTCTTTCCGCTGAAGCGCAACACCGTGGCCGGGAGGAAGTCCGGGATGTACAGGTTGCCGTCGGGACCGAACTCCATGTCCACGAAGTCAGTCAGGCCACCGCTCCCCGACTCGACGAAGACGTCGATGAAGGCGCCCGTCTTGGCGTTGAAGCGCAGGACGTCGTCTCCGGCCGTGGTGCCAACGTAGAGCTTGTGGTTCTTGCCAGTGGCAATCGTCACCGCGTCGATGTCCGGGATGAAGATGGCACCGGGCTGTCCGGCAGCGGGGAAGGGCGCGCCATTCTCGTCGTAGCGCACCACGTTGTTGCCGATGATGCTGACGACGAACAGGTTCCCCTTCTTGTCGAACGCCATCTTCTGGGGAACGAGCAGTCCGCCACCCGAAGCGAACACGTCGATGAAGGCGCCTGTCGTCCCGTCGTAGCGCAGCACGCTGTTGGTGCCGCCAAAGCTGTCTGCGACATACAGGTTGCCATCAGGACCGAAGATGAGGCCGCCGGGGAAGCCCAGCCCGCCACTGCCCACGGGCACGAAGATGTCGATGAATGCGCCCGTCTTCCCGTTGAAGCGCAGCACCTCCCTGCTGGCGAAGCTGGCGATGTAGAGGTTGCCGTCAGGGCCGTAGACGAGCTCCTGCGGGTTGTTGAGCCCGCCGGCGCCGGGCGGGATGAAGACGCCCACGAAGTCGCCCGTCTTCCCGTCGTAGCGCAGCACGCTGCTGTTCACGTTGTTGCTGACCAGCAGGTCGCCTCCCTTCTTCTTCTTCCGGACCTTCACCTTCACCGAATCCAGGCCCCACTGTTTGTTGGCCTCGCCTCGAGGCGGGTCCGCGAAGCGGAGTGTCAGCCGGTCTCCGGTGTGCCGGAAGGTGAAGGACAGGGGGTAGATGGCGTACCCCTTGCTGCCATCGCCGGACTCGTCCCGGTACCCGAGCTTGCCCTTCATCGATGCGCCGGTGAGGCCCGGGTGGCTGCCTTGGAGGTAGGGCTTCGGGTACGACTGCCCGTAGCGTGCGTCGAACGGCGCGTCGTCATTGGAGAAGGTGGCATCCAGCAGGACGGGACCGCCGTCCACGCTCGCGACCCAGCGGTCTGGCCCCTTCGTCGTGTCGTTACCGTCCCACGACTTGAGGACGAACAGCTCCAACTGGACCTCGACCTCGTCATGGTCCGGCAGGCCGGCCAGGCTGAGCGTGACTTCCTGTTCGCTGAAGGGCCCCAGGAACTTTCGTTCTCCGTTCGGCGTCCGGGACACGGTGCGGTGGCTCCACTCGGGGCCCGCGCCTTTCCCGAAGTTCTCTGAATAGACTTTCTTCTCCGCGTCCTTCCACTGCGCTTCGACGCTTTCCTGTTCGACAGACTTCGACTCCAACTCCGCCTGCTCCGCGAAGCTGTCTGCCTGCTCGTCGGGTCCTCCCATGCACCCAACCAACCACCACGCCGCGAGTGCTGCACAACCCAGCCGCCAACCCTTCATGAGCTGCCTCCCCTTTGACGCGAGGCCGAGGGTGCGGACGCGGCGGGAGGGCTGCCATTGACTGGGAGGGTTCCACGCGTCCGTGCACAGGACGCTTCAATGCCCGGCAATCCGGAGCCGGAGCATCCGGGATGCGTCGCATCATGCGCGGGGAGGGCCAGGCAGGGGCTCGGGCGCCGGGCCCATCCGCTGCGTCCTACTGGGGGTGGCAGGGTGGACGCCGCCGCGTTTGTCTAACGCCGCGCGGACACGAGCAACATCATGGGGCGCTCCCGCTCCTCGGCCAGTTCCGGCTGGGCGGAGAGCTGTGCCTCGGTCGGACCCCATTCGTTGACCTGGCGCAGACTGAAACCGGTGTGAATCAGGGCGTTCAACAAGGTGCCCAGCGTGCGGTGGTACTTGAGGACGCCCTTGGCGAGCCAGTCCGTGGTGCGGGGCCCCTCGGCCTGGTAGCCATTGAGAGGCCATGTCTTCTGGCCTTGTTCATCCACTCGCCAGCCCGGATGGGTGGGAGCCATGTAGATGGGATGCTCGGTGGAGAAGACCAGCGCGCCACCCGGAACCAGGGTGGCGTGCACCTTCGCGAGCAGGCTCGGCAGGTCTTCGATGTAGTGAAAGGCCAGGGAGCTGTAGACGAGGTCGAAGCTGGCTCGAGGAAGTTCCACCGTCTCCAGGTCTGCCTGGGTGTAGACGATGTCGCGGGTGGACGTCAGCTGCCGGGCCCGTTCCAGCATTCGCGCCGAGACGTCGAGCCCGTGAACCTGCAGTGCCCCTTGTTCCCGGGCCCACCGGCAGAACCAGCCGTAGCCGCAGCCGAGGTCCATCACCCGGAGGCCCCGCAGCTCGGGCAGCATCGCCCGCAGCGCGGGCCATTCCGGTGCACCTGCGAGCCCCTCCATCGAGCGCCGCAACTGGCTGTAGCCTTCGAAGAAGCCAGGGTCGTCGTAGATGTTCTGCGCCATGGTGGCTTCTGAGCACCCTTTGCGCGGACCTGCAACCGATGCGCTCCCATCCGTCACGGCGCGGACGTCACGGGACGCGGCTCAGTCATCGAGTGTTCCCGTCTGGAGCGCGATGCGGGCCGTGCCCGCCATGTTCTCCGCCAGCGCTTGCACCGAACCCGACACCTTCTGAGTCTCCTCGGCGGTGCGCAGCGTATGCCGCATCTGGGCGGACAATTCTTGAATGGCCTGGGCAATCTGGGAGGTGCCCGCGTCCTGCTGCGCCACCGCCGCGGAAATCTGCCGCACATTGGTGCCGGTGTCGTCGATGATGCCCGTGAGCCGCTGGAGCTGGGTGCCGGAGACGCGCACCGCGTCCAGGCTCGCCTTCACGCGTTGCTCTCCCTGTTCACTCCTCTTCGCGGCCTCACGCATGCTCAGACTCACACCGTCGAGCACCTCGCGGATGCGATGGGTCGCCAGGATGGACTGGTCGGCGAGGCTGCGGACCTCTCGCGACACGACGCCGAAGCCCCGGCCGTGCTCCCCGCTGCGCGCGGCTTCGATGGCGGCGTTGATGGCCAGCATGTTGGACTGGTCCGCAAGTCCCTTCACGGTGTCCACGATGCTGGAGATTTCGCGGGTGCGTGCGTCCAGCGCGAGGATGTGGCTCGACATCTCGGAGACCTCCTGGCGGATGGCTTCCAGATTGGTCAACGTGTGGGTGATGGCCGCGCCGCCATCGCGCCCCGCCTCCTCGGCGGTTTCGATGGAGCCCGCGAGCTGCCGCGCCTTGTTCGCCGTCACCAGGGAGCCCTGCCGGATTTCCTGGACCGTCTGCTCCGCCTCGCGGAGCGCCGCGGCCTGTCGGCTGACCCCCGCTGTCTGAACCTCACTGGACGTGCGCAGTTGTTGCGCCACCGTGGCCAGCTCGCCAGCGCCGCTCCCCATGTCCTGGGCGAGCCGCTTCACTTCATGACGACGCTCCTCGAGCTGGTGCGTGTGCGACGCGAGCGCGCGCACCACCAGCACCGAGCGGCGCACGACGATGCCCACCAATGAGAGCGTGAGCGCCAGGAAGCCCCAGTGCATGAGGGAGTCCGTGGCCTCCGCCAGCCCGAACACCGGCAGCGTGGTGTGGATGACGACACCGAAGAACACGCCCAGGCCCATGGAGAAGATTCGCGCGTCGGGGTTGCCCCGCCACGCTGAGATTCCCGCGACGATGACGCACCCGAGCAGGCAAGGCACCGAGTAGAGGACGAAGAGGCCAAGGTTCCGCTGCGCCATGCCCAGGTCGGCCATCACGATGATGACTTGAAGGGAGGCCGGCACGCACGCGGCCCAGGCGCTCCAGCGGAACCAGCGCATCCGGTTCTCCAGGACGCTGTCGGAGATGAACCAGGCGAGCGCGGGCAGGATGCAGTGCGAGCCCACCAGCGTGAGCTGGCTCCCCAGCAGATAGCGGCCCCAGAGCGCAGGAATCAGGCCGCTCGTGCCCAGAAGCAGGGCCGCCGAGCCGCTCGTGAAGATGACGAGCGGCAGGAGCATCTGCGTCTGACGCCGTACCAGGGCACCCAAGGCGGCGGCACTGGCGATGGTGAGCAGCAGCATGCCCATGACGAAGGGCGCCAGCCCCGTGCGCGTCACCGTCGCGAGGAGCTGATGGTGTGCCCCCACCCGAGCCGCGCCTCCCACGCCGATGATTGGACCGCTGCTCTGGATTCGCAGCAGCAGGCGTGAGCCTTCCACCGTGGGTGGCAGGGGGATGAGCCGCCACGCGAGGTTGTCCGTCTCCTCCTGGCCCGAGGGATTCAGCCGTCCGCTCGCATGGATGCGGTGGCCGTTGGCGTAGACCTCGAAGGCATTGGCCACCGTGCCCAGGTAGAGCGCGGGCTCCAGCCACTGCCCCTGGGGGACGGGGAGGCTCAGCCAGAGGACGGTGTGCGCTCCCCGGCCCGGCGGCTCGCGGAGGGCTGCCACGGGCTGCCACGCCTGCTCATCCCCGGACTCCAGTGCCCAGGCTGGTACATCGGCGGGGCCCGGCGGTGAGTCTCCCCAGCGGTATCGCCAGCCCTGATTCAAGTCGATGCTGGGCCGTCCTGTGTCCGCCCACGCGGAGGTGGAAAGTATCAGGAGGAACGGCAGCACCCAGCACCACGACGTGCGTCGTGAAGACATGCATGCGCCGGAAGGTGAGACAGGTGAAACACCGGAGACTGCGTGAGTCGCCGGCGCGTGAGTCGCCGGCGCGTGAGTCGGAATGCGGATGTGACGCATGGATGCGTCCATCCTCGGGGGCGGGAGGCGTCCGTGTAAAATGGGTCTGCTTCACCCCGCCCGGCGCTCGACCTCTGTCCGTATGTGTTTCATCGACAGGCGGTGATACTTGGGTCCGGAATTACTCTGTTTTTGTGTTTCACGGGCTTCGTCGGCAGGACAAAGTTCCGGAGGGGATGCCGGATGGCGCGGCGCGTGTATCACTGCGCCACCCGGCTGGGAGTCCTGGGGCGGCGAAGACTCAGCGCGAGGCGCGCTTGACGCGGCCCACCGACCATTCGACGAGCTTCCGGGCCTGACGGTGAAGGGCCGTCTGTTTGAGGGCGCCGTTGAGCTGATCAACGAGTTGGTGTCGCAGGGGCGGGGTGGCGATGTGCTCTTCCAGCTCCCGGATGCGCTGGGCCTGCTCCAGGAGACGATGTTCCAGTTCGTGGAGGCGTTGCGCCTGGACCGGGTTCGACGTCTCGTTGACGAGGTGTCGAACCGGAGGCGGCGAAGGCCGGCGGGCGATGAGGTCGGCGTTGTCGCCCTTGCGAAGAACGAAGTTCAGCGTGTTCCGGGTGAGGGCCTTGGGTACGCGAGCGCCGCTCTTCTCCACGTATAGACGCAGCACCTCTTCGTCGAGTGTGACAGGGAACATGTCGAGCACTTCTGGCTCGAAGCCCGTCCCCACCAACAAGGGGTCGATGTCCCCCAGCGCCAGCTCGAGCTCATGGTGGCTGACGCCGATGCCCCATCGGGTCAGCAGCATGGGGGCGTCTTTGGCAGACGCCTGGGCCATCGAATCTCGGAAGTTCTCGCGGGGGGAACGCGAGGCATACGGCCACCCGAGTTCAGGCGGCAGGAAGTGGAAGAACGGCATCAGGGACGTGTGCGCGTCGAAGTACACGAGCCGGTTGGGCGTATCCACGACGACGAGCAGTCCTCCGGGACGCAGCAGGTCCCAGCCGGTGCGGAGCGTCTCCAGTCGCTCGGCGGGCGTCTGATGTTCGAGCACCGCGTACAGCACGAAGATGTCGGCGCCCTGGGGGTTCTCCTGCCTCAGTTGTTCCAGCAACTTCGCGGGTTCCACGACGCGCGTGTCGACGTTGCGCAATCCCAGGGCCTTCATGCGGCTTTGGGCCGCGCGCACGGAGGGCGCGTGGATGTCGTACCCCGTGACGTGGCTGGCAACCTGGGCAAAGGCCGCCGTGCTGGAGCCCGTGCCACAGCCCAGCTCGACGACGTTCGCCTTGCCCAGCTTCGTGTAGCGCGCGAGCCAGGGCAGTACGTGGTCGATGCACCGGTTGTAACGGCCATCCACATGGTCCGCGATGTCCGACTGGCCGGCCGGCGACTTCAGGAAGCCTGCATCGAAGTCCGCGAAGTAGGATTGCAGCAGGGCCTCGCGCACATTCGCCAGGAGCGTGGGGTCCTCCATCCTGTAAGCCTCGAAGCCCGTCGCCATGCCTCTGTCTCCTCGCCGTTGGTGGTGGAGCGAACTGCGGGCACGGAAGGTACCAACCGAGGCCGCTCCGGGCGAGCAATGGCGCGTGCGAATGGTTGCTTAATGGCGAAGCGGCGTGCCGGTGCTGGGGCGGATGTTTTGATTCACGCGGAAAAGGTTGTTCGGGTCGTAGCGGTCCTTTACTTCCACCAGCCTTGCGTAGTTGTCCTGGTACGTCGCCTGGACGCGTTCCTGGCCCTCCTCCATGAGGAAGTTCACGTAGGCGCCGCCCGCGGAATAGGGATGCAGGGCATTCCAATAGTCCTTCGTCCAGGTGGTGATGTCCCCGGCCTTGTCAGGAGAGGGGTCCACTCCGACGATGACCTCCGCCCACCGCGCGTCCCGGAAGCTGAAGGCGGTGTCGCCTGGTGCCGCCCGGTGCGCCGCTCCGTCGATGGGATAGAGGTGCATGGTGGAGTGCATCGTGGGCAGTCGGTGGGCGAACGCCACGTGTCGGGAGATGGCTTCGTCCCCCAGCTCCCGCACGAAGTCCGCGCGCCAGTACCATTGGAGGCCCGGCGGATAGAGCGCATCGAACATGGTCTGCAGCGCGGGGTAGGGCATGGTCTGCACGCCGTCGAGCGCGGGGGCCATGGCGCGCACGGGCGCGAAGAGCGCGTCGGCTTGAGCCGGGTCTCCGGTGTAGCACCACACCACCGCGCACATCTTCTGCAAGTGCAGGTGGGGCGGGAAGGGCGCCGCGGGCGGGACGACCAGGAAGGCGAAGAAGCCGGTGAGTGTCTCGGGCGCGGTGGGGATGAACTCGCGGTACCACCGCATCACCTCCTCGGCGCGTTCCAGGGGCCAGAGCGTCGGCCCTCCCAGGATGGTGTCCACCGGGTGGGCCTGGAAGAGGAAGGACGTGGCGACGCCGAAGTTGCCGCCACCGCCGCGCACGGCCCAGAACAGGTCCGGGTGCTGCTGGGCGTTCGCGGTGACGAAGCGCCCGTCCGCCAGCACCATGTCCACGGCGAGCAGGCTGTCGATGGTGAGGCCGTAGCGACGCGAGAGGTGGCCCAGGCCACCACCCAGGGTGAGGCCCCCGACGCCCGTGGTGGAGATGATTCCCGAGGGAACGGCGAGCCCGAACGCGTGGGTGGCATGGTCGACTTCGCCCCAGACGCTTCCTCCCGCGACACGCACGGTGCCTGATTCGGGGGCGACCCGGACGCCGCGCATGAGTGACAGGTCGACGACGAGCCCCCCGTCGCAGGTGCCCAGGCCGGCACCGTTGTGCCCACCCCCACGGACCGCGAGCATGAGGCCCTGCTCGCGTGCGAACTCCACCGCCGCGAGGACGTCCGCCACGTCGGCGCATCGGGCAATCAACGCTGGCCGCTTGTGAATCATGGCGTTGTAGACGCGGCAGTGCTCCTCGTAGTCCGCGTCCCCCGGGCGCACGAGCCGGCCGCGCAAGCGGGCCCGTAACTGCTCGACCCGGCCTGGGGGCAGCCCGGGCGGTCGTCCTTCGCCTGTTCGCGCAGGCTCACTTCGAGGGTCCAGGGGCATGGCTTTCTCCTCCGTGGGGCCGTGATGGGAAAGGCCCCTACAGCCAAGCTAGGGACGACGGTCGGCGAGCGCGAAGGCGCGTTCACGGCAGGTGGGCGGGAGGGGGCGCCCAGGCACGCGTTGGCGGAGGGACGAGGACGTGGCGCTTGGTAGGCCCGATAGGGGAGAGGGGGCAGACCAGGAGCTTCGTCTTCCTTCAGCGCCACAGGGTTTGAGTTCGAGCTCTGGAGGGCCCGGCTCCCGGATGGTTGTCTGGTGATGACTATGTCCAGAGCGGCAGCGCGGGATGGAGATTGTCAATCCATGGGCAAGTCGCCGTGCCATGCTGGCGTGAAATGGACTTGAAGTATCAAGTGTCGAGGTTCGAGTCGGTGTCCTTCGAGCTTGCTGCACTCAACTTGTTGAATACGCAGCCGGGGGCGTGGTTGGGAGAGGGGCGCTCGGTGGAGTCTGACGGGGTGCCCCCCTTGTATGTCCTGCCGCCGCTACAGGTGCGGTTCGGAGTGCGCTACTCGTTCTGACGAGCGACCGTGATGGTTCGCTGAGTCGGAAGGGCGAACCGTCGCGGTGGTGCGCCTGGCTTACGGCGTGAACTGCGTGGGGTTGGGCGCCCACGACCAACCATGCACGGCAGGAGGGGGCGTTTCGAAACACGTGAGGCCCTGGGGATGTGTACGGTCCAGCCACCCTAGAGAATGCGAAAGCAGGAAAGCCGGTGATGCTCGGTGTCGGTTCCGCCACGGGCTCATGCGCTGGGCGAAGGGGATTGTGCCGGGGCCATGCCCCGGGTGATGAATCCGGAATGCGCCTCCGTTCGTGGTGGTGGGTCCTGGTCCTGCTCACGGTGTCCTGCGCGGGGCGACGCTCCTCGTCCGAGGACCTTGGGGGGCGAGACGCTCGGTCCGAACTCTTCCGGGCCCGCGGTGACGCGGCCATCGAGACGAAGCAATGGGCCCTGGCCGCGGGCTACTTCGCGTCCGCGAGACACACGGAAGACTCACCCACGGCGCGCTGGGGACAGGTGTGGGCGGAGAAGCGCGCCTCGTCGCTCGAGTGGGCGAAGCAGTTCGAGGGTTCGGTGCTGGCGCTGGCCTTCTCACCGGACGGCAGGCTGCTGGCGTCGGGAGGGTATGACGCGGTCGTGCGCGTCTGGGACGTGGCGGCCGGGGCGCAGGTGGCGGAGCTGAAGGGCCACGAAGCCGAGCTCCATGCCGTCGCGTTCTCTCCCGATGGCCGGTGGCTGGCCGCCGCGGGCAGGCCCGGCGCGCTCTGGCTCTGGGACTGGAAGCAGGGGCGCAGGGTGGCCTTGCTGTCCGGGCACACGGATGTCGTGCGGGGCCTGGCCTTCTCCCCGGATGGTGAGTGGCTGGCGAGTGGTGGACTGGACCGGACGGTTCGTGTCTGGCGCATCCGCGACGGCGCGGAGGTGCTCAGGTTCACGCATGACGACATCGTCATCGCGGTGGCCTTCTCCCCCGACGGAGGACGGCTCGTGTCGTCGAGCATGGACCGGACCGCGCGGGTGTGGGAGCTGACGGCGCGTCGCGAACTGCACCGGCTGACGGGACACGGGGACAAGGTGGAGTCCTGTGCGTTCTCCGCGGATGGCGAGCGGGTGATGACCGCGTCCGCGGACCGTGCCATCCGTTTCTGGGATGCCCGGACCGGGGCCCTGCTCGACGTGCAGCGCAACACGGGGGCGCTTTCGGCCGTGGCCATCGATGCGGGTTTCCAGCAGCTCGTGCAGGCGGGGTGGGAGGGGCGCGTGCAGCGCGTGGACGTGCGCGGCGGTGGCGAGGTCCTGGAGCGGTTGGATGCGCACCGGACCTTCGTGATGGCCGTGGCCCTGTCTCCGGACGGACGCACGTTCGCTTCCGGTGGCATGGACGGTGTCCTGAAGGTCTGGTCGCGGCCGGAGGTGCCTCCGGACGTCCTGCTGCGGGAGCTTCCCGCCTGGCCTGAGGTGCTGACCTCCGTGGGGCCAGACGCCTTCGTGTCGGGTGGGGAGGACGGTCTGCGGAGCTGGTCAGTCTCGGCCGGAGGCGAACTCCACTCCCGCCTGGAGGCACCGGACGCCGTGGGGGCCGTGGCCGTGAGCGCGGACCGGCGGTTGCTCGCGGTGGGCACGTTGAAGGGGGAGGTGCGTGTGCGAGACGTCCGGTCCGGAAATCAGCTGATGGTGATTCCGGCCGCGCGCGAATCCATCCGGGCGTTGGCCTTCAGCCCAGACGGCGCATTGCTCGCCGCGGGAGTGGCGCAGGACGTCGTGCTGTGGGCTGTCCCCTCCGCGACCCAGGTGGCCCGGCTGACAGGGCACACCGGGAAGGCGTGGGCATTGGCATTCGATGCCACGGGGCAAAGGCTGGCTTCGGGCGCGGCGGACCACACGGTGCGTATCTGGGACGTGGCGCGAGGCACGGTGATTCGCGTCCTGGAGGCGGGCGACCGGGTCCGCGCCGTCACGTTCCTGGCGTCCGGGGAGTTGCTGACCGCGGGAATGCGTCAGCCCATCCGGCTCTGGAGCCCAGATGACGGCCGCGTGCTGACGTCGATGGATTCGCTCACGGTAGGCGTCTTGTCGCTCGCGATGGCGCCTCAGGGGGCGTTCGTGGCGTCCGGCGGAGTGGGAGGAGAGATGAAGGTCTGGCGGCTTCCCGACGGGGCGCTCATGGGGGAGGTGCCCGGGTTGCAGGGGTTCGTCTCCGCCGTGACCTTCTCTTCGGATGGAGCGTGGCTGGCGGCAGCGGCTTCCGACCGGACGTTCCACCTGCTGGGCTTCGACGCCTTCGCACTCCCGCCGCCCGTGGAGCCGGACCTGACGCGGATTCTGCGGCGCCATGGGCTGGCCTGGGATGACTTGCGGGGCGCGTTCACTCTCCACTGACACTGATGGCAGTCGTCGTCCGTGGGCTTGAGCGGCATCGCCGGCAACAGGGGAGGGGCATCTGGATTTGACGCCCCGGCCGCTGAAGCGTCACGGAATGATGAGATAGACAGCGGAGTCCCTGGGCAGGGAGTCGTTCCGGTAGAGGGCGTTTCGGACCTATCCCCCGTGACGGTGACACGGGCGCCTTGAGCCGCCCGTGTGGGTTGGCGGGCGCGCCGCGCATGCCCCGCGAGCAGGCGGGCGGCGCCCAGTGGCCAAATTGTTTGAGCTCAAAAGTATGGACGTGCTCCGTCTGACCTGTTAACGACTGACTGCCCTGTTCTCTGGGTGGACTGTCTCGCGCGCCAGCGTCCTCGCTGAGTGTGGATCGGGAGAGGGCCGCCCCTTGTGCCAAGTCTGGCGCTCAGGACGAGTGTGGCCTGTTCTGGTCCGCTCGCGCCTGTCGTCCATTGCCAGGAGTTGCGGTTGTCCACCCGTCTTACCCGTTTCTCGCATGCGCTTTTCCTGTCTGGATTGACCTGCCTGCTCGCGCCCGAAGCACGCGCCGAGGAGGAGGTGGTGGAAGACCCGGACATGCTCAAGGTCGGCGGTGCGCTGCGCCTCAATGCCTTCTTCAAGACGTGGCCTGGAGAAGAAGACAACCGCAACCGCGGTGGCGACGTGGCGTTCGATACATTCCGGCTCAATGTCGACGCCAGACTTTCCAAGGTGTTGCTGTCCGCCGAGTACCGCCTCTATTCGGGGTACTCCATGCTCCACCACGGCTGGGTGGGCTATGAGTTCACGAAGGCGACCCAGCTCCAGTTCGGCGTGCACCGCGTGCCCTTCGGCGTGCTGCCCTATGCCTCACATAACTGGTTCTTCTCCCTGCCCTACTACATGGGCATGGAGGACGACTACGACCTGGGGCTGAAGCTGGTCCACACGCAGGGGCCATGGGACCTGCAGGTCGCTTTCTACAAGAACGACGAGGGCAGCTTCACCGGCCGGAGTACGGACAGCGCGCGCTACTCGTATGACGTGGTGCAGGTGAGCAGCTCCAACCCGGGCGAGGCGTACCTGGGCGTGGACAGCGCGAACCACGAGAGCAACAAGCTCAATGCACGCGCGGCGTACACATTCCAGCACGGGGACCTGGGCCGCACGGAAGTGGGCGTCTCCGCGCAGACCGGGCAGATCTACAACAGCGTCACCAAGCGCAATGGCCTGAACTGGGCTGGCGCGGTGCACCTGGACGGCTACTACGGCCCGTTCAACCTGCGCATGGAGGTCCTCAGCTACGGCTACGACCTGAAGAACCCCGAGGGCCACGACGACTCCATCGTGACGATGGGGGCCTATGACGCGCCCTACAAGATGGCCACCCGGGGCACCGTCTACGCGGCGGGCCTTTCGTACGACGTGCCCGTGTCGTGGGGCCCCATCACGAAGCTGACCTTCTACGACGACTTCAGCCTCTTCGACAAAGCCAACGCCGCGTTCGAGACGTCGATGCAGAACGTGCTCGGCATGCTCGTCACCGCGGGGCCCGTCTACACCTACGTGGACGTGGCCAGCGGGAAGAACCAGCCCTGGCTGGGGCCTGCTTATGGCCACGCGCTCGCGGAGGGCGATCCGAATGCCCCGTGGGAGACGCGCTTCAACATCAACGTCGGCTACTACTTCTGAGATGCCCCATGGAGAAGATTGAAGTCCGTGGCTTGCGGAAGATCTACGGCGGCAACCCGGAGCGGGCCATTGCCCTGCTGGAGAAGGGGCAGAGCAAGCAGCAGATCCTGGAGGAGACGGGGTGCACCGTCGCCATCCAGGAGGCTTCGTTCGATGTGAAGGCCGGCGAAATCTTCGTCATCATGGGCCTGTCCGGCAGCGGCAAGTCCACGGTGCTCCGCTGCCTCAACCGCCTCATCGAGCCCTCCGCCGGCAGCGTGCACGTGGACGGCGTGGACGTCACCCGGGCGGACAGGGCGGGCCTGCTGGACGTCCGGCGCCGGAAGATGGCCATGGTGTTCCAGAACTTCGGCCTGCTGCCCCACCGCAGCGTCATCCGGAACGTGGAGTACGGGCTGGAGATGCAGGGCCTGGAGCGGCGGGAGTCGCGGTCCAAGGCGATGCAGGCGCTCGAGCTGGTGGGCCTGAAGGGCTACGAGGAGAAGCTGCCTCACGAGCTCAGCGGCGGCATGCAGCAGCGCGTGGGGCTGGCGCGGGCCATTGCCACCGACGCGGAAATCCTGCTCATGGACGAGGCCTTCAGCGCGTTGGACCCGCTCATCCGCCGGCAGATGCAGGACGAGCTGCTGGAGCTCCAGTCCCGGATGAACAAGACCATCGTGTTCATCACCCATGACCTGGATGAGGCGCTGAAGCTGGGTGGGCGCATCGTCATCATGAAGGACGGGCGCATCGCGCAGCTCGGCACGCCGGAGGAAATCCTCAGGAGCCCCGCGGACGACTACGTGCGCGCCTTCGTGGAGCACGTGGACCGCACCAAGGTCCTCACCGCGCGGGCCATCATGCGGCGGCCGGAGTCGGTGGTGCACCCGAAGGACGGGCCCGCCCTGGCCGTCAAGCGCATGCGCGAGTCGGGCACCTCCACGCTCTTCGTGACCAACCAGGCCCGCAAGCTGGTGGGCCTGGTGCGCATCGAGGACACGCTGCGGCTCATGGCGGAGAACAAGCACAGCCTGGAGGGGGCGCTCGTCACCGACTTGCCCACCACGTCACCGGACACGCCGCTGGCGAAGCTGGTGGCGGTGGCGGCCACGACTCAGATTCCCATCGCCGTCGTCGCCGAGGACCAGTCGTTCCTGGGCATCGTGAGCCGCGCCACGCTGCTGGCCAGCATCGCGGGGGAGCAGCCCTGACATGAGCACACTGAGAATCGGCGAAGGCTTCGAGGAGCTGATTGACTGGATGGGCACGCGCGGCGCGCCGGTGTTCGACGCCATCCGTTCGGGGCTCACGGCCTGCATCAACGGCCTGGAGAGCGCGCTGCTCCTGCCGCCCAGCTACGCCATCATCACGGTGTTGATGGTGCTCGCCTGGCGCCTGTCCGGCCTGGGCACGGCCGTCTTCACGGCGCTGGGCATGCTGCTCATCCAGGACATGGGCCTGTGGAAGGCGACCATGGAGACGCTGGCGCTGGTCCTCAGCTCGGCGATGGTGGCGCTGGTACTGGGCATCCCCCTGGGCATCTGGGCCGCGTACAGCCGCGTCGTGGAGCGGGTGCTGCGGCCCGCCCTGGACCTGATGCAGACGATGCCCGCCTTCGTCTACCTCATCCCCGCGGTGCTCTTCTTCCGGCTGGGGAAGGTGCCCGGCGTGGTGGCCACCGTCATCTTCGCCATGCCGCCCGCGGTGCGCCTCACCAACCTGGGCATCCGGCAGGTGCCCACTGAAGTCGTGGAGGCCGCCATCGCGTTTGGCGCGACGCCGCGTCAGACGCTGCTCAACGTCCAGCTCCCCATCGCCGTCCCCACGCTGCTGGCCGGAGTGAACCAGACCATCATGCTGTCGCTGTCCATGGTGGTCATCTCCGCCATGATTGGCGCGGGGGGACTGGGCGAGCAGGTCCTGAAGGGCATCACCCAGCTCCGCATCGGGCTGGGCTTCGAGAGCGGCATCGCGGTGGTCATCCTGGCCATCGTGTTGGACCGCCTGACTCATGCGCTGGGCAAGCCCCGGACGCGCTCATCATGAAGGAGACCCGTCCCGTGAAGATTTCCTCTCTCAATCGTCTGCCCCTGCTGCTCACGGCCGTGGCGGGGCTGCTCGTCGCCCCCGGATGCAAGCAGGAGAACAAGGCGCCCGCCGCGGGTGACACCGAGGCGCCCGCCCCCGCGAAGAAGCCCGTGGTCCGGCTGGTGTACGTGAACTGGGCCGAAGGCGTGGCCATGACACATCTGGTCCAGGCCATCCTGGAGGACCGCATGGGCTACGAGGTGAAGACCACCATGGCGGACGTCGCCCCGGTGTTCGCCTCGCTCGCCAACGGCGACGCGGATGCCTTCCTGGATGGATGGCTGCCCGTCACCCACCAGAGCTACATGGAGCGCTTCCAGGGCAAGGTGGTGGACCTGGGCACCAACTACGAGGACGCCCGGATTGGCCTGGTCGTCCCGGCGGACCTGGACATCACCAGCATCGAGCAGCTCAACGGCAAGGCGAAGGACCTGAACCAGTCCATCGTGGGCATCGACTCCGGTGCGGGCATCATGACGACGACGGAGAAGGCCATCGCGGAGTACAAGCTGGACCTGAAGCTGGTGCCCTCCAGCGGCCCGGCGATGACCGCGGAACTCAAGGACGCCATCGCCAAGAAGCGCCCCGTGGTGGTCACCGGTTGGAAGCCGCACTGGAAGTTCGCGCGCTGGGACCTGAAGTTCCTGGATGACCCGAAGGGCGTCTATGGCGCCAAGGAGTCCATCCACACGCTCACCCGCGTGGGCCTGGAGAAGGACCTGCCCGACGTCGCGACGCTGCTGCGCAACTTCAAGCTGGATGACCAGCAGCTCGGCAGCCTGATGGGCGCCATCGCCGAGGCCGAGGACGCGCCGGAGAAGGCCACCCGGGAGTGGGTGAAGAAGAACCAGGCGCTCGTGGATGGCTGGATTCCCAAGTCCTGAGCGCGATGCGAGGCGCTCCGGGGGCTTTCAGTTCCCGGGCGCCACCTTCGGGTGTCCGCGCTTTCGTGCCGCGGATTCCATCTCCATGAGCGCGTGGATGCCCGTCCGAAGCTGTTCGTAGATGTCCCGCTCGGTGACGCCCAGACGGGTGGCATTGGAGACATCATGGATGCCGTCCCGGGCTTCGGAGTGTTCGCCGTGCAGCCCCCGCACCGCGAGCCCCAGGCGGGCACACCGCGCGCGGAAGTCCGGCCGCCGTGACAAGTGGGGCAGGCGGATGAGGACGGAGGCTCGCATGGCGGTGCCCAGGTTGGTGGGGCACGCCGTGAGGAAGCCCAGCCGTGAGTCCTGGGCGAAGTCGAGCTGCCCGTCGAACTGCTCGAGCGCCGTCTGGAGCCGGAGGTAGGTCTGCGCCAGCCCCGAGCCGGGCTGCATGCTGATGATGCGCAGGGCGTCTTCCTCCCCGACCCAGACGATGAAGCGCATGTCCGCGGAGTGGAAGATGCCGCGGTTGCGAGGCCAGTCGCGGTTGACGCCCGCGCTGTCCAGGAAGCGGTCCGACTGCTGGAACAGGACGTGGTGGTGCACCAGCTCCAGCCGCTCCGCCTCGGAGAGGCTGGCCAGGGGATGGTATTTGCCCGCGAGGTGGCCCCTCAGGCCGGAGAGGACCTGGACGACCTCGGCTTCCAGCGCGGCCCTGTCCCTGGCGCCAATGGCCGGAGGAAAGGCATACCGGGCCAGGTTCCGTCCGACGCGGACCCGCGTGGAGAGGATGAACTCGCCCGTGGGGTCCAGGTCGCCCTGGGGCAGCCCGTCGAGTGAGAAGTCACTCGTGTGTCCGCTCAGGTCATGGCCCGAATGGTCCCGGATGATGGGATGCAGCAGCGGGGAGAAGAGCGCGTAGGACTCGCTGTCACCCGCGTAGACACCCATCTGGGAGTCTCCGTGGTCCAGGCCACTCTGGATGGTCTTCCGGAGCGTCCAGCCGTTGCGTGTCGTGAGCCGTTCGAGCCGGGATTTCAGCTCGGGGGTGAGGTGCTTGTGGAGCAGCATCGCTCCGTGGCTTGAGCACGATATATGCCACGGTTGTTGCTGCTCAAATGTATGTGATTTTCGATGTTTGGCGAGCGAGCTGCCGTGTATCACGCGGCGCTGACGCGTCAGTTGGAGGGATGACACGTCAGCGCCGGGCCGGTGTCACGCTCAGGGCACGAGGGCGCCGAGCGTGACGGGCAGGGCCGTGAAGCTGGACGGCGCCCCGTGGAAGCGTACCCACGATACGGCTTGATACGGGGCCGCGGCCGTGGGTGGCTTGGATGGATTCAGCCGCTCACCGGAACGGCTTCTCCGGTGAGCGGCGTTCGCCGCGGGTTACGGGGCCGGGGGCGGTTGCAGCCGCCGGGGCGGCAGGTGTGGGCCGAACTCGACGGTGTCGGCCTCCGGGAGCGGCACCGGGGCGTGCTTCAGTGACGGGACGCCTGCCCAGCGCCGCACGATGTCCTGGGCCTGGTCCCGAAGGGTGGTGGGAAGCCAGTTGAAGGTGCTTCCGTGGTTGCCGCCCGGAGCCGTGAACACGAAGGAGTCCTGGGCGTTGCCGAGCGGGAACGCCGCCGCGGTCCACGGGTCCAGGTCGCCATAGATGAACATCACCCGCTCGCCATGCGTCACGAGCCAGTCCTCGATGTCCTGCATGGCCTGGGGCCGGAACACGACCGGCACGCCGGGCGTCGAGTACACCGGCGCGATGTTCGTCCCGGGGTACTGGATGAGGCTGCCCAGGTGCGCCTCGTAGGGCTTGGGCCAGCCCAGCTCCAGACTCGCCTGGTAGTAGTAGGGGTAGTACGCGGCAATGCCGGAGCTGCTGTTGTCGGAGAACGCTTCAAGGCCCACCGCCCAGTCAATGATGTCCAGCATGTACTCAGGCGACGCCGTGTCATCCGGGAACGCGTCGCAGTACTGGGGGAGGGAGTACTGCCAGAAGGCGAAGTACGTCTCGATGACGGCGTGCTCCAGGGCCCGCTCGAAGCCAAGGTGGTTGTAGGTGAGGCCCTGGTTCACGGCATAGGCGCGCAGCAGCGCCACCATCTCCTGGCGGCGGTTCAGTACGGCGCGCTGGAAGGTGTGGATTTGCTCGCGGCACCCCTCCAGCTGCGGACCTCCCACGGTGGCTTGGAAGGCGGGGAAACGCTCATCTTCGCCGCGCACGAGCGGCGCCACATAGGCCACCGTCGCGTCCACGTCCTCCGGGTGGAACCGGCGGTAGAACACCATGGTCTCTCCGCCCTTGCTGACGCCCGTGGACACCCAGGACGCGGAATAGATTTGCTTGATTGCCTGAGCGACCCGGTGGAAGTCGTCCGCTGACTGCTTGATGGTGAGCTGGCTCCAGTCAGCGGGCTCCGGACGGCTGGGCAGGAAGAAGCGGTGCTCGATGGAGAGCTGATTCGCGGCCAGCAACGTCGTCAGCTCGCGACGGCCCGCGTTCAGGGACACGTAGTAGCCGCTCGCGTAGAAGACCATGGGCGCCGTGACCGAACGGTGCAGAAGGACCAATCGCTGCTTGAATCGCTGGCACTCGGGGCGTGCGTGGTCGGCGGGCTGGTCGTACTCCATGACAAAGAAGCGGTGACCCGCGGGGACCGTGACGCCGTTGGGGTTCTCCGCGACGGTGAGGCCGGGAATGGCCCGCAGCCGGTCCAGGATGTCCGCGGTCGGGTCCTGGATGACAGTCGGGTCGCCCGGGTTCGAGACACCGCCATCCGGCGGCCCGAACGGGCACTCCTGTGGTTCCGTGCCCCCGTCTCCGGTGCCCCCGTCCGTCGGGCCCGAGCCTCCGTCCTCCTCACCCGTGCCCGCGTCATCGGTGCCCGCGTCGTCCGGCTCCGTGCCCGCGTCATCGGTGCCCGCGTCGTCCGGCTCCGTGCCCGCGTCGTCGGTGCCTGCGTCGTCCGGCTCCGTGCCCGCGTCGTCGGTGCCTGCGTCGTCCGGCTCCGTGCCCGCGTCGTCGGTGCCTGCGTCGTCCGGCTCCGTGCCCGCGTCGTCGGTGCCCGCGTCGTCCGGCTCGGTGCCCGCGTCGTCCGTACCTGCGTCATCGGTGCCCGCGTCATCGGTGCCCGCATCGTCCCTGCCTGCGTCGGGCGTCTGGATGCCTGCATCCTGGCGGGGCTCGGGCGTGTCGCCGCCGCAGGCCGTCTGTGTCAAGGCCAGCAGCAGCGGAAGTAGCAGCAGGATGGAGTGAGACAACCTTCTTGAACGGAGCATGAACCCCTCAGTTGATGGACGCGGTGTCGCAGATGCCTTGGCTGCGAGACTGTAGCGCATCGGTCTGCCGTCGCCGTGCCCCGTTGTGGTGCGGGTGCCAGTCCCCGCGCGCCGCTGGAGGATTCCAGCCGGAGCGCTGTCTGCCTTCACGTTCGATGGGGCGCTTGCCGTCATCCGAGCACGCGCGATGTAATGCGTGCATGCCCCATCGCGTGACGTTCGCCGTCGATGCCGTGAAGCCCGCCGTCCTGCCCTTGGAAGAGGTCGGACTCACCGAAGCCCTGAGTGGGCGGTTGGACGCCAAGGTGCTCGGGGCCTCCCATCGCGAGGCGCGGTTCGTTCGTCCCGAGGCGACCCATCCACTGCTCTCCGCGGTGCATCTCGCCTTCAGCGGGCACCGCCCATTGGTGCTGTCTCCGGACATCCTCTGGATCACCATCGCCCAGGGGCTGGCCCTGCACATCACCCGCAACGCGGAGGCGCTGCGATTCGATCTGGTACGTCACCAGGGGCGCAAGCAGTTGGTGGTGACACGCGACGCGTCCCAGACGGACCTCGCATCGGATGATTTCTGGCCCGGCGTCGTGGACGACTTCTCCGGGATGATTCAAGGGCACTCGCCCGCACTGCACGACCTGATGGTGTGCGATTTCTCCACGACGGGGCCGGTGGAGCGCGTGGTCAGTCAAATCGTGCTGATGGATGCGATGCGGGAGTACTTCGACTACGTGGTGATGTGCATCTGCGGCATTCCCACCATCACGCTCGAGGGCTCACCGGAGGACTGGCGCAAGCTGCGGGACAAGGTCGGACAGCTTCCTCGGTACGGCATGGAAACCTGGGCCCGGCACCTGCTGCCGCTGTGTGACCAGTTCATCCGAGCTTCCGAGGGACGGGAGGATCGCAAATTCTGGCAATCCATCTACAAGCTGCACCACGCCTATGGCAGCGATACCTTCAATGGCTGGATTGGCAAGCTGTTCCCCTTCCTTCGCAATCAATTGACGGGCGAATATGACTTTCCCAATCCGATGCTGGAGGCCCAGGCGCTGGGCAAGCCCGACGCCACGGAGAAGGGCGAAACCCTGTCCAGTGACAGATTGCCCACCGGGCTGTCCCGGGTGTCGCTCCTGCTCGCAGTGGCCACCGATTCAGGGATGGTGAAGGCACGGATGGCCCTGACGGCGGGCTTCATGGGGACGCTCCAGTCCGCGGAGACGCTGGCGCTGCGGCCGGTGCCAGGCTGGGTGGTCCACGAGGACCTGGGGCTGGATGCGATGCTCCGGCGCATCAAGGATGAGCACCGCATGGCCGATGCCCTCTCGGAGGCACGTCACAGCAAGTGGCGCGACCTGTGGGGGGAATGTGGAATCCCGGCGGACATCAGCCAGTTCTACGCCGCATGCGACGGCGCGTCGCTCTTCGGCCAGGGGGATGCGGCCGTGTACCGCATCCGGGCGTCGGGGGCGCTGGAGTTCCACGACGGGACGCGCTGGAACAAGACCCGTCTGGCAGATCCGCAATCCAGCGGCTACCCGCACGGCTGGACGCGCTTCTGTGACGTGGGCGAACACGGCTTCCTGGCCTACCGTTTCAACTCACAGCAGCATGGGAAGCTCCCGCTCTACTGGGTGGAAAGCGCTCAGTCGCGGACCGGCGTGTGCGTCGCCGCCTCGCTGACGGAGTTCCTTCACAAGGCGCTCAATTCACAGGGGCGCGTCTACTTCCAGGAGCCGGGCTTCACGCCGGGAGAGGTCGAGGAGTTGTGGTTCTGATTCCCTTGAGAGGGATTACTCCCGCCTGAGCGTGACCGTGGCGGCGCCGTCGATGGCTTCGCGTGGCTTGCCCAGGGAGAGCCCCCGGAGCGCCTTGTTGATGCACTGGGCGAGCGGGATGAGCTGGGGCGGGTGCATGCGTGCTCCGAGGACGATGCCCTCGGGGGAGTAGACCACGGCGTAGGTATCCTGACGGCATGCGACGTCCTCGCCGTTCCGCGCGTAGCAACTGTCGAGCGCGGGCAGGCGCCCTTCAATGGACTCGGCGACCCAGCCGTCCGCGTACCCGCGGGGCGCGGGCGCGACGGCGCCGTTCTCCGTCAGGCGGGGCAGCTCGATGACTCGGAGGTGGGCGAGCTCCTCCGTGGGCGTCATCCCAGAGGCCGTCAAGACGAGCCCTCCCGTTGCGGCGAGGCCCACCGCCAGCGCGCTGGCGACCATGAGGAGGGTCTGCAGGCGGGAGCGCGTGCGCGGCGGGGGGACGTGTTCCGCCGCAACGAGGACGGGCTGCGGGCCGGAGCTCGTGTGCGGTGTGGCGACGTGTTCCGCCGCGACAGGCGTTGAGGGTACCGGTGCTGTGTTCGCGGGCTCCAGGGGCGCGGCGCTTGCGACTTCAGGCTGAGGGGCCGAAGGGGCCGCCACGGAGGCGGCGTGAATCCAGTGCTCGAGCGCCTGGGCCAGCTCGTGGGAGTCCGCGTAGCGCGTGGCCGGGTCCTTCTCCAGCGTGCGCGCCACCACCTGGGAGAAACCGTCCGGCACGTCCGTGCGCACGCCGTTGAGCGGAGCGGGCACCTGGTGCATGACGGCGGAGAGCAGGGCCACGTTGTCCGCCACATCGATGGGCCGCTGTCCCGTCACCATCTGGTACAGGCAGGCGCCCAGCGAGTAGATGTCCGCGCGTCCGTCGACAGGGCGGCAGCGGATCTGCTCCGGGGCCATGTACGACGGCGTGCCGACCCATGCGCCAGACTCCGTGCCCAGCGCGGTGGCGTCGTCTTCGTGCATGAGCCGCGCGACGCCGAAGTCCAGCAGCTTCACGTGGAGGGCTTCGGTCCCCGTGTCGACCAGGAAGATGTTGTCGGGCTTGATGTCGCGGTGGACGACGCCGGCTTGATGCGCCACCACCAGCGCGTTCGCCACCTGATGGGCAATGGCCGCCGCGCGTTCCACGGGCAGGGGGCCTTCCTTCTTCAGCAGCGACTTCAGCGTCTGGCCCTTCAGCAACTCCATCACCAGGAACGGCGGTTCATCGGGTGCGTCGTGAAAGTCCATCACCTCGACGATGTTCGGATGCTTCACGCCCGCGGTGGCCTGGGCCTCGCGGCGGAAGCGTGCGTGCACGGCCGGCTCACCGAGGAGGTGCTGCCGGAGCACCTTGACGGCCACGGTTCGGCCTACGTCCAGTTGCTCCGCCTCGTAGACGGTGCCCATCCCCCCCACGCCAATCCGCTGGCGCAGTCGATACTTCTGCCCCAGCACTGTTCCAACCAAGGATGAGCGACTCATGACGCAACGTGTATACCCGAGCCTGATGAAGAACGTTGGCGACGATCCGCCCGATGACGGATGCAGCCGCCGTTGAATTCGCGGAAGGCCCTTCGCTCAGCGACCTACCGGTATTGTAATTGTTTCAGGAGTTTCGCGGGGCTGTTTCACCCGGGGTCGTGGTGACCTCTCCCAGGTGGGGCGGACCCATCGAGCCAGGGGCGCAGCATCTTCCCGACGACCTCCGTCGTGAGTCCCTGGGCGTACGCCAGAACGGGGCGTAGGGCTCGTCGTCGGCGGCTTTCATTCACGGATTCTACTGGCGGTGTCCCGCGCTCCGAGCGGCTCACGCCGGACTTCGCGGGCACGTTCTTCTCAAAGCTTGGGCTTTTTCGCTTTCTGAGACGGATTTCGCGTGTGGATTCCCGAACTTGGCGGTGTTCGAGCGTCGCGTGTGCCGTTCGTGAACTGCACCGTTGACGTGAGGGCCCTCGCTCATTTCTATCGTCCCACGCATCTCGCGAGGGAGTCGCCTTGGCAGGACAGACCGTTGAGTTGACCCAGGAGAACTTCGAGCGCATCACCCAGGAGGCCGGGGTGTGCGTGGTGGACTTCTGGGCGGAGTGGTGTGGTCCCTGCCGCGGCTTCGCGCCGACCTTCGAGGCCGCCGCGAAGGAGTTCCCGAACATCACCTTCGGCAAGCTCGATACGGAGGCGCAGGAAGAGGTCTCCGGCCGGATGGAGATTCGCTCCATTCCCACGCTGGTGGCCTTCAAGGATGGCGTCGAGGTCCGGCGCGCCTCGGGCGCGATGTCGGCCTCGGCGTTCGCGACCTGGCTGAGCAAGCTGGACTCCGTGGACCTGGCCGTCGAGCAGCAGCGGGCGGCGAACCGCAAGCTGACGGAGGAGGGGACGCCGCCGCCTGGCATTCCGCCCCACGCGGAATGGGACGCCGGAGACGAGGAGTGGTGCTCCGGCGACACCGACGAGGAGGGTGAGAAGCACGGCCCCTGGAAGTACTGGCGCGCGGATGGAACCCTCTGCAACGAGTGCATCTTCGTCCACGGCAAGCCCCACGGCCCCTTCAAGCGCTTCCATGAGAGCGGAGAGGTGTCCCAGGATGGCGCGTTCGAGCAGGGCAATCTGCACGGCCCGCGCACCTGGTACGCGTCCGACCAATTCACCACCGAGCGGATGCATGAGAACGGCGTCAGCGAGAAGGTCCGCCGCACGGTGATGGTCTACGCGAACGGCCGCGTGACGCAGGTGCTGCACTACAATGGCGCCGGCGAACGCGTGGTGCCCTCCACCGGAGAGCCGTACCCCACGCGGCCCGCGAACCTCCCCGAGAAGGCTGAGTACCGCGAGGACCAGGACCAGTGGGCGTCCGTGTCGCTCAACGCGAAGGCCGAGCGGCACGGGCTGTGCCGATTCTGGGACCGGGAGGGGCAGCTCCTCTGGGAGTGCGAATTCCACGAAGGCAGCCGGCATGGCCGCTATCACTCCCGCGCCGTGGACGAGTACGCGGACCCTCGGGTGCGGTTCGACGAAGGGGAGATGGAGGACGACTTCGCGTGCGGCACGTGGAAGTTGCTGGATGCGGAGGGCAACGCTGTCGTCACCCGGGACCTGGGCGTTGTCCAGGACCACGAGACGTTGGATGCCTCGGAGGTGTTCTCGAACCTTCCGAGGAGCGCCGCTGAATGGCGTGCGTTCGCCGAGCAGGCTCGGGCGGACCGGCGATACCGGGAGGCGCTGCTGGCCATGGCGCGGGCAAGCGCCGTGTCGCTGGATGCGGGCCCGCTGAAGGCATGGCTCGAGTCGCTCACCCTGCCTCGAACGGAGGCGAGTGCTCGCGAGAATGCCGAAGGCGTGATGAACAGCGCGGGGGATGAGCGGGCGGCGTTGGCGGATGCGATGATGCGTGGCGCGGAGGCCGCGATGTTGCTTCGGGGCTTCGCGGTGCTCCACGACCAGCAGGACCGGCCCCGGGCGGCGTTGGACTTCATCCTGGCCGCGATGCTGCTCGCGCCGGAGCGCTCGGCGTACCTGTTCACTCGGAGCCTCATCCTGGCGAACCTGGGGCTGGGCGAGCAGATGCAGAAGGACGCGGAGGCGCTGGCGCCGGCGGAGCCGGATTCGTGGAAGTTCCTCTCGGCTTACCGGCGGGTGCTGTTTCCGCGCTTCGAGTTCTGGCCGGGACGTGAGCCCGCGCACTGCACGTTCGATGAGGTCCCCGACGGGCCCACGAAGGAGCTGGACGCGGTGCAGGCCGTGGTCCGCAAGTACGCCACTCGACTCCAGTTGCTGCGCGCGGAGATTCTCTCCCGCTTCAAGCCCGGCACGAACGTGCCCTGGCTGCCGCCCGATGTGTCGTCCTTGCTGCCGGACGGGCCCGTCGAACTGGAGCAGACGGAGGTCGAGGACGCGGATGGTGACTCGGTGGATGTCGACGAGACGCTGTCCACGAAGGGGATGGGGATTCCGGCCTTGTCCCGTGCGGCCCGTGGAGACTGGAGCGCGCTGACCTGGCTCTTGTGGGCGTGCGGGGTGGATTCGATTCGGATGCCGGATGCGCTGACGCCTCCGGCCGACTTCGGTCAGGCCGCGGGACAGGCCACGCAGCGGCTGTGGCAGTGCCGCAACCGGCGGTCCCGTGGTCGCATCGACCCGGACCTGCCAACGTTCGATTTCGAAGGGGTTGCCCTCCAGGAGCTGCATCCCAATCTGGCGGGGATTGCCGAAGAGCAGTACGCGGAGACGCAGGCGATGTTCTTCTGGCTGACCGACGCGAACCACGTGTCTCCGTGGCAGGCCAATCTGAGGGGGTAGTCATGAAGCGGATTCGTCAGACGATTGAAGTCTCCGAGCCCCTGTGGCGGGCGCTGGAATTGATGAGCCGCGACATGGGCGTGGACCGGGATGCGCTGGTGGCGCAGGCCCTGTTCCAACTCGCGCGCCAGAATGGCTACGTGTCCCCCACCGCGGTGTCGCTGGGCGGGGAGGCGCAGGTGGCCGGTGGGGCCGTGACGGCTGCGGAGCCCGTGGTCCAGGCCGCTGCACCCGTGGTGGTGGCGTCGAGCGTGGTCGCGCCTCCGGTCCCCGAACCGGTGGCAGCGGCTGTTCCGCCCGTCAATCCAGGGGGCGGCGCGCAGGAGTCGGTGTCTGCCGTGGCAGTGGTGGCGGATACGGCTGCCCCGGTCGTGGGCGCCTTCTCGGCGGACGACGCGACGGAGGAGCCCGCGACGGAACCTCCTGGCGTCACCTCGGTGCCATTGTCCGTGGCGCAGGTGAATTCCACTGAGCTGGTGCTCGCGCGAATGCAGGAGATTCTCGCGGAGGTCGAGGCATCCGTGCTGCCGTCGGAGGGGCTGGCCGCGCAATCAGACGACGCCGACGATGATGGATCCGACGACTCCGATGATGAGGAGTCTGACGACGCCGACGATGATGAATCCGACGACTCCGATGACGAGGAGTCTGACGACGCCGACGATGATGAATCCGACGACTCCGATGACGAGGAGTCTGACGACGCCGATGATGAGGATTCCGAGGAGTCGTCGGACGAGGACTCGGAAGACGATGCGTCCGATGAGGATGCCGAGGAGTCGTCGGATGAGGACTCGGAAGACGATGCGTCCGATGAGGATGCCGAGGAGGAGGATTCGGAGGACGACTCGGAGTCCGAAGAAGCTGCGTCGGACGATGAGGCGGAGGTACCGGCGGGCAGCGGTGTGAAGGGGGATGTGTCCAGTGACGACATTGCCGCGGAGCTTGCGGCACTGGGTATCGAGGATGAGCCCGCGGAGGCTGCCAAGGTGGAGGCACCCGTCGCGACGCCGATTACGGCACGTCCACTGGTGGCGCGTCCTGTGCCGAAGATCCGGCCACCTGACGAAGCCGCGACGATTCTGGAGGACCAGTCGGCGGAGACGACCAACATCGTGAAGGCTCCCGCGCCACTGGAGGTCTTCGTCCAGTGGGCGCAAGGCGCGCCGGTGGCCGTCTCCACGGAGCGTTTCACGATTGGCCGGGGCCCTCGCTGCAGCCTCGTCGTGAAGTCGGAGCGTGTCTCGCGCGAGCACGCGGTCGTGACGCGGGTGGGGGACGAGGTTTTCATCGAGGACCTCAACTCCTCGAACGGAACTTGGTTCAACAACGAGCGAATCACACGGCAGCAGGTCTCGGACGGTGACGAGTACATGCTCGGCACGGAGGCCGTGTCCTTCACGATGCGTCCCGCGGGCGGTTGAACAAGAGGGGGCGGCGGCTACTCGAGGAGTTGCATCAGGTCCGCACGCGTAATCGCGGTGGCTCCGGAGCCGCCGCCGAGCGCTGCCTCGAACAGCTCCCGCTTCTTCGCCTGGAGCGTGAGAATCTTCTCCTCGACGGTCCCCTGGGACACCAGCCGGTACACCATGACAGGCCGCTGCTGACCGATGCGGTGCGCGCGGTCCGCGGCCTGTGCTTCCACGGACGGGTTCCACCATGGGTCCACGAGGAAGACGTGGTCCGCCGCCGTGAGGTTGAGCCCCGTCGCTCCCGCCTTGAGGGAAATCAACATCACCGGTGGGCCCTTCGGGTCCTGGAACGACGCCGCCACCGCGCCTCGGTTCGCCGTGCTGCCATCCAGCCGGATGAAGCCGATGCCCGCTTCCTGGAGCGCGGGTTCGATGAGGTCCAGCATCGACGTCCACTGTGAGAAGACCAGCGCCTTGTGCCCGTCCTCCACCGCCGTACCCAGTGCCTCCACCAGGGCTTGCACCTTGGACGAGGTCTTCGCCTGCTGGCCCGGCACGAGGGCCGGGTGGCACGCCGCCTGCCGCAGCCGCAGCAGGGCCTCCAAGGCCTTCAACACGCTGCCGCCCGCCTCGAGCTGCGACACCACTTCCTCGCGCGTCGCCGCGTAGATGGCGTCGTAGACGGCGCGCTCCCGCTCCGTGAGCGTCACGTGGCGCACGGCGTCCGTCCGGGGCGGCAGCTCCGGCGCCACGTCCCGCTTGAGCCTGCGCAGGATGAAGGGCCGGATGCGCGCCCGCAGCCGCTCCGCCGCGCCCTTGTGGTTGTCCGCGACCGGCCGCGCCCAGCGCTCCTCGAAGTCTTTCCGTCCGCCGAGCAGGCCCTGGTTGGTGAAGTGCATCAGGCTCCAGAGCTCCTCCAGCCGGTTCTCGATGGGCGTGCCACTCAGCGCCAGCTTGAAGTCCGCCTGCAATCCATACGCGGCTCGCGCCACCTGGCTGTCTGGGTTCTTGATGGCCTGGGCCTCGTCCAGCACGACGGTGCTCCACTGCTTCGCGCCCAGGACCTCCGCGTCCAGGCGCATCAAGGCATACGTCGTCAACGTCACGTCGGCCGACTCATCCAGCGCGCGTCCGGGGCCGTGGTACACGGAGACCTTCAGCGAGGGACGGAAGCGCTTCACCTCCGCCTCCCAGTTGGGCAGCACGCTCGTGGGCGCCACCACCAGGGTGCCCGGGCCCAGCGTGCAGATGGTCTGCAGCGTCTTGCCCAGGCCCATGTCGTCCGCGAGCACGCCGCCCAGTCCCGCCTGCCGGAGGAAGGTGAGCCAGCTCACGCCCTGGAGCTGATACGCGCGCAGCGTCGCCGTGAGGTCTTCCGGCAGCTGCGGCTCGGGAAGCTTCTCGAAGCCCTTCACCAGGGGCGCCAGCCGCTCCAGGCCCGGCGGGGAGGGGTGCTCCAGCGCTTCACACAGGCCAGTGAGCTGCGGGATGGCGTGGTTGGCGAGCCGGCCATCCCGGCCTCGCGCGGACAGCAGGTCCGCCACGCGCTGGCCATGGGACTTCAGCCACTCCGCGGGCAGGGGCGCCCAGCCGCCACCTTCCAACGGCACCAGCCCGAGCCCTTCTTCCCAGGCCCGCATGACCGCCGCCGCATCCACGGAGCGGGGCGACTCCCGGTCCTCGCCCTCCACCTGGAAGTCGAAGGAGAAGCCCACGTGCGGCACGCCCTCGGTGACGGCGCCCGTGTCCACCTTGAGCACCGGGCGCAGTTGCACGTTCGGGTTCGTCACCACCGCCGCGCCATCCCCCGTGAGGCCCCCGCGCCAGCGCCGCAGCTTGTCGGCGAGCTGGACGGCTTCCTTCCCCTGCACCGTGACGCGCCGCCCGGGGGCCATGTTCAGCTCGTCGCGGAGCTGGTGGATGAGCATCTGCTCGGCGGCCTCGTCGCGCACGGGCGCGGCGCCCTTCAGGTACACCATGCGTCCGCTGTCGATGCGCACGGTCGGCGGCGAGCCATACACCAGCGTCGGCAGCACGGAGAGGCCGGTGTCGAGCTGGTTCAACTCCAGGGAGATGCGAGGCTTCAGCGTGCGGTCGATGGGCGGCAGCCGTTGACTTCGCACATCCACCGGCATGCGCCGTGCGATGTCCGGCAGCACCTTTCCCGTCAGGTCTCCCATCTGGTGGGGCGCGAAGGCGCGCTCCTGCGGCAGCTTCTCCAGCCAGGGTCCCGTGAGGCCTTGTTCCCCCAGGGGACAGAGCGTCCCGCTGCACAGCGCGAGGCCGGGGCTCACCACCTCGGTGACGCGCGGGTCCTTCTCCACCTTGAGCACCGTGTTCTCACCGCGGTCCTCCACGGTGACGCGGGGCATGAGGGGCTCGCTCGTCACCGACACCAGGGCGCCGTCGAAGAGCACGGTGCGCGCGGGCTCCAGGACGCGCAGCAGCGCGTTGAGCCGCTCGGGTGGCAGCGCGCCCCGGGTGGGCTTCAGCAGCAGCTTGTCCGCGAGCAGGTCGCACGGCTGCGTCTGGATGCGAGCGGCCTCCACGGGATTGGTGAGCAGCGAGGCCAGGCTGCGCGCCAGCAGTCGCGCGGTGTTGTCCGGACGCACGACCAGCCGCTCCAACTGGAGCCCGCCGTCCACGCGCTTGAACCGGTACACCATGCGCTCCGGCTTCGGCGCGCCAGCCGCGGGTGCGCTGGGCCTGGTGATGGTGTTCGCACCTGGGCGCGCGGCGGGGGTGGCCGGACGCTGCGCGGGGGTACGCCGCGCCGTGGCATGCTGGTGGAGAATCAGCGCCGCCGCGACCACGTGCTCGCAGGGGTCCACCCGGCCGCGGCAGTCGCACTCCCAGATGGCCTCATCCAGGTAGAGCACCGTCTTCACGGGGGCGGGCCGGCTGGGCACTCGCACCCGCAGCACGGCCTCTTCCTCATCCACGGACTGCACCGAGACGGCGCCCGCGCGAGCGAGGCCCGTGCCGGCAGACCAGGTGTCCGGGCGCGCTTCCTCCCGGACGGCATCGAGCAGCTCCGCGGTCGCAGACATACGAGGCCTGCTTCCCTATCCCCATGCGGAGCCTCGTGCAACCCGGGCCTCGTTCCGGGTGCGGCGGGGTGTCAGGGGGTGTCCCTTGTCATCAGGGCGCGGTCGTCGTGAGCGGAAAGTCCGCGCGCGCCCAGGCCTTCTCGAAAGCGGAGCGGGTGCGAGCCGCCTCCTCATGGCGTCCCTGCGCTTCGAGCGACTGCGTCAAGCCAAACAGGCCCCAGCCATTCTTCGGGTTGCGCCGCAGGTCCTCGCGGTAGACGGCCTCCGCTTCCTGATTGCGCCCGGCCTCCAGCAGCGCGGCGCCCTGGTAGTGGCGCACCGGATAGAACCAGTCCGCGGGCTCGGCGTAGGAGAGCCGGTCCGCGGCGTCGACGGCTTCCCGCCACAGCGTCAGGGCCTGGGGCCGGCCTTCGGCCTGGGCCACGCGGGCCTCCAACACGCGCACCGCGACGCCCAGCACGTCTTTCGCGGTGTTGAGGTTCGCGGCCAGGGTCGGAGGCACGGTGCGGGCCAGTTGTCGCAGCTCGGCCAGCTCCGCGCGGGCTTGTGGCAGTTGCCCCGTGGCCGCCAGCGCCATGCCGTGCGCGTGGAGCCAGAGGCCCGTCTGGACGGGGTACTTCGGGTTCGGGCGGGGCTCGGCGAGGAGGCCCTCCCAGTCCCCGAAGCGCACCATGGCGAACAGCGGCTGGGCCACGAAGAAGTCCATGCCCGGCATCATCGTGAGCAGCTCCGGCGGGAAGTGTTTCGCCGAGGCCCGGGCTGCCTCCAACGTCTCCTGCTTCCGCCCCTCCATGGACGCGGAGTACGCCAGGAAGCCGAAGTTGTGGGACGTGTACATGGGGTAGACGTGGCCGCGCGGCTTCGCCTGCTTCTGGTAGGCCAGGTCCGCCGCCGCCGCCTTCCGATTGCTTTCCGATGCATCCGCGTAGCGGCCCACGCGCTGGTAGATGTGGGCCGGCATGTGGACGATGTGCCCCGCCTTCGGCGCCAGAGCGCCCAGCCGGTCCGCGGAAGGCTCCGCCTTCTCCGGGTTCGGCGAGGCCTCCACCGCGTGGATGTAATAGTGGTTCGCGCCCAGGTGGTAGGGGGCCCGGGTGAGCACGGACTCCAGCGTGGCGACAATCTGCTCCGTGCCCGGAGCCGGCGCCCCGTCCAGCGACCACAGCTTCCAGGGATTCCGGTCCATGAGGGCCTCGGCATGGAGCGTCTGCACGTCCAGGTCCTCCGGGTAGCGCGCGGCCACGTCCGCCATGGCGCTGGCATAGGCCTCGTTGAAGGGGGCCATCTTCTCCGGTGGCAGGGCATTCGGGCCGGGGTAGCGCTGGACGAGCGCGGTGATGAGCGCCTGCTCCACCGGCGTCGTACGGGGTGCGAGCTGCCGCGCGCGCTGGAGGGCGTCCCAGGCGGCGGGCGCACTCTCCGCCAGCATGGGCATGTTGTAGTTGGGACCCAGCACCAGCGCGACGCCCCAGAAACACATGGCGCAGGTGGGGTCCAACTGCGCGGCTCGGGCGAACGAGCGTGCGGCCTCGTCGTGGTTGAAGCCATACGCCAGCCGCAGGCCCTGGTTGAAGAAGGCCTGGGCCTGGGGGGAGGCCGTGGTGACCTGGCGTTCGTGCGTCCCCAGCCCGTCGAGCAGCAACGCGCCGTCTGCCAGGGAATCCAGGGTCGGGGCCGAGTGCTCCGCCGCAGCGGCGGACGTGCCGGCGACCGCCATGGCCAACATCAAGACATAGGGCAGGGGAGCACGCATGGGGGACCTCCGCGGGGATGTGCTCTTTCCCCAACCTGGGGACGCGCCGACGCACTGCCCACGGGGTGACATGGCGCGTTGCCTACTTGAAGTGATGCTTGGCGGGCGCATCACTTTCCGCGTGCGGATGAGGGTTGGGAACGAGCCCGCGCCGTAGTAGATTCCCGCCCGGCGGAATCTCACTGCAGCAGCGCGAGCGTCCGCTCAAGACCACCCATGCTCGAAAGGTGTTCGAGGGTTCCGCCCCCAGGGCCGGCTTCCTCGTTGCGCCGCTTTTTCATACCCCCATCCGCGTAGCGCCCAGGGAGATTCCGCCGTGCCTCACGACACCACGCTCATCGCCACCATCGCAGTTGGACTCGGACTGGCCTTCGTCGGTGGGTTCGTCGCACGGTGGCTGAAGCTGCCACCTTTGGTGGGCTATCTCCTGGCGGGCGTGGCCGTGGGGCCATTCACGCCGGGCTTCGTCGCGGATGGGGGCCTTGCCGGTCAGTTGGCGGAGATTGGCGTCATCCTGCTGATGTTCGGCGTGGGGATTCATTTCTCCATCAAGGACCTGCTCGCCGTGCGCAATATCGCGGTGCCGGGCGCCGTCGTGCAGATCGCGGCGGCCACCGTGATGGGGACCGCGGTCTCGCACTGGTGGGGTTGGAGCCTGGGTGCGGGCCTGGTGTTCGGCCTCGCGCTGTCCACCGCCAGCACCGTGGTGCTGCTGCGCGCCTTGGAGGAGCGGGGCATCCTCGATTCGGTGAATGGCCGCATCGCGGTGGGTTGGCTGATTGTCGAGGACCTGGCGATGGTGCTCGCCCTGGTCCTCCTCCCCGCGCTGGGCAACGTCCTTGGCTCCGCCGACACGCAGACGCCCGCGACGGCGGCCGCTGGAGACAGCCTCATCTGGACCCTGGCCTTCACGCTGGGGAAGGTGTGCCTCTTCGTGGCGCTGATGGTGGTCGCCGGCACGCGGCTGGTGCCCTGGCTGCTGACCCAGGTGGCCAAGACGGGCTCCCGCGAGCTGTTCACGTTGTCGGTGCTGGCGGTGTCGCTGGGGATTGCGTTCGGGGCCGCCGCGCTCTTCGGCGTCTCCTTCGCGCTGGGCGCCTTCTTCGCGGGCGTGGTGGTCAGTGAGTCGGAGCTCAGCCACCGGGTGGCGGAGGATTCGCTGCCGCTCCAGGACGCGTTCTCGGTGCTGTTCTTCGTGTCGGTGGGAATGCTCTTCGACCCGATGGTGATGGTGAAGCAGCCGCTCGAGGTCCTCGCCGTGCTGGGCATCATCGTCCTGGGCAAGTCGCTGGCCGCCTTCTTCATCGTGTTGGCGTTCCGCTACCCGGTGAACACCGCCCTCACGGTGTCCGCGAGCCTGGCGCAGATTGGGGAGTTCTCATTCATCCTGGTGGGATTGGGCGTCACGCTCGGGCTGCTGCCGAAAGAAGGGCAGAGCCTGGTGTTGTCGGGAGCCCTGCTGTCCATCACCCTCAATCCGCTCGTCTTCAAGACCATTGATCCGCTGCTGGCGTGGCTACGCCGGCACCCAAGGTTCGCCGCGCGCATGGACCCCGAGGAAGATGAGCTGTCCGACCTGCCCATTGGCATGGGGGACGTGCAACTGCGCGAGCACGCGGTGTTGATTGGCTACGGGCGCGTGGGCGGCGTGATTGGCCAGAGCCTGACGGAGCAGAAGATTCCCTTCGTGGTCGTGGAGCAGAACCGCGAGTACGTGGAGCGCCTTCGTGAGGAGGGCGTGCCCGCCATCTACGGGGACGCCGCGGTGCCCGGCATCCTGGAGCACGCGCACCTGGATACGGCGTCCATCCTCATCGTCGCCACGCCGGACGCGCTGCAGGCCCGCGCCATCGTGGAGCAGGCCAAAGGCGTGAATCCGTCCCTTCCCGCGGTGGTGCGCACGCATGGGGACGAGGAGCGGGATTACTTGGTGTCATTGGGCGTGGACCGGGTGGTGATGGGCGAGCACGCGCTGGCACGGAGCATGTTGGACTACGTGCTGGAGCGACTGTCCGCACTGAAGGCCGGGCCTCTGTTGCCGGCACCCGCGGACGCCGTGGTGCCTTGAGGCCCGCGGGAACTGCGGTGCGGCTCCCACTCGAGACGGCGTCGTCGTGACATGAAAAAGGCCGAGGCGCGGCAAGCGCCTCGGCCCGTGCGTTTCATCGCCGCGTCCGCCCGGCTGGGGACGCGGTGTCAGCCTTACATGTTGCGCCGGTACTGCCCGCCCACCTCGTACAGCGCGCGGGAGAGCTGGCCGAGCGTGCAGACCTTACAGGCGTCCATCAGCGCGGCGAAGATGTTGCCGTTGTCCAGCGCCGCGCGGCGCACGGCCTCCAGGGCCTTGGGCGCCGTCGCCTCGTTCCGCTTCCAGAAGGCGTCGCGCGAGGTGATGGAGTAGTTCTTCTCCTCCGTCGTTGCGCGGATGACCTCGGGCGGCGTCACCGTCGGAGAGCCCTTGGGGTCCAGGAACGTATTCACCCCGATGATGGGCAGCGTCCCGTCGTGCTTCAGCGTCTCGTAGTAGAGGGACTCCTCCTGAATCTTGGAGCGCTGGTACATGCGCTCCATGGCCCCCAGCACGCCGCCGCGCTCGGAGATGGCGCGGAACTCCGCCAGCACCGCCGCCTCCACCAGGTCGGTCAGCTCCTCGATGATGAACGCACCCTGGCTGGGGTTTTCGTTCTTGGAGAGGCCGAACTCCTTGTTGATGACCAACTGGATGGCGAGCGCGCGGCGCACGCTCTCCTCGGTGGGCGTGGTGATGGCCTCGTCGTAGGCGTTGGTGTGCAACGAGTTGCAGTTGTCGTTGAGCGCGAGCAACGCTTGCAGCGTGGTCCGGATGTCGTTGAAGGCAATCTCCTGCGCGTGCAGGCTCCGGCCAGACGTCTGGATGTGGTACTTCAGCTTCTGCGAGCGGTCATTGCCGCCGTACTTGTCCCGGATGGCCTTGGCCCAGATGCGGCGCGCCACGCGGCCCAGCACGGCGTACTCCGGGTCCATTCCGTTCGAGAAGAAGAACGAGAGGTTGGGCGCGAAGTCGTCGATGTCCATGCCCCGCGACAGGTAGTACTCGACGAAGGTGAAGCCGTTGGCCAGCGTGAAGGCGAGCTGGGAGATGGGGTTCGCCCCGGCTTCCGCGATGTGGTAGCCGGAAATCGACACCGAGTAGAAGTTCCGCACCTTCTGGTCGATGAAGTACTGCTGGATGTCGCCCATCACCCGCAGGGCGAACTCCGTGGAGAAGATGCAGGTGTTCTGCGCCTGGTCCTCCTTCAGGATGTCCGCCTGCACGGTACCGCGCACCGACTGGAGCGTCTTCGCGCGGATGCGCTCGTAGACGTCGCGCGGGAGCACCTCGTCGCCGGACACGCCGAGCAGCAGCAGGCCCAACCCGTCGTTGCCCTGCGGCAAGTCGCCCTGGTAGCGGGGCCGCGGCAGGCCGCGCTCGCGGTAGAGGGCATCAATCTTCTTCTCGACCTCGTCGACCTTGCCGTTCTCGCGAATCCACTTTTCGCACTGCTGATCCACCGCGGCGTTGAGGAAGAACCCGAGCAGCATCGGCGCGGGGCCGTTGATGGTCATGGACACGGACGTGGACGGGTCCGCCAGGTCGAAGCCGGAGTAGAGCTTCTTCGCGTCGTCCACGTTGGCGATGGACACGCCCGAGTTGCCCACCTTGCCGTAGATGTCCGGCCGGTGGTCCGGGTCCTCGCCGTACAGCGTCACCGAGTCGAAGGCCGTGGACAGGCGCTTGGCGGGCAGGCCCCGCGACACGTAGTGGAAGCGCTTGTTGGTGCGCTCCGGGCCGCCCTCGCCGGCGAACATGCGCGCGGGGTCCTCGCCCTCGCGCTTGAGCGGGAAGACGCCCGCGGTGAAGGGGAAGGCGCCCGGCGCATTCTCCCGCAGCAGCCAGGTGAGGATGTCACCCCAGTCTTCGTAACGGGGGAGGGCAATCTTGGGGATGCGCAGGTGGGAGAGCGTCTCCGCGTACAGGTCCAGCTCGATGACCTTGTCGCGGACCTGGAACTGGTACTTGGACGCGGCGTAGCGGCGCTTCGTCGCGGGCCACTCGGCCAGCAGCCGGCGGCAGTCGGCGTGGAGCCGCGACTCCAAATCCTTGTACAGCTCCACCAGCTCGCTCAGGTAGGCGGGCTCGCCCTCGACGCGCTCGGTGACCTGCACCGTGTCCGAGGGGTCCTTGGGCTCGACGATTTCCAGGCGCTTCCTGCCCACGTTGGTGCGCAGCGCCTCGATGGTGCCGTGGAGCTGGTACATACGCCGGGCGATGGCGGCCTGGGCCTTCACGAAGCCGTCATAGGACTCACAGGCCTCGACGATTTCCGCCAGGTAGCGCGTGCGCTCGGGCGGGATGATCCACTTCTTCTCGCTCATCCCCGGCGTGAGCTCGAAGCCGGACTTGAGCGGCGCGCCCGTCTTCGTGGAGATGGTGTCCATGAGCGCCCGGTAGAGCTGGTTCATCCCCGGGTCGTTGAACTGCGAGGCGATGGTGCCGAACACGGGCACCGCGTCATCGGCGGTGGTGAAGGCGTTGTGGTTGCGCTTCCACTGCTTGCGCACGTCGCGCAGCGCGTCCAGCGAACCGCGCTTGTCGAACTTGTTGATGGCGATGACGTCCGCGAAGTCGAGCATGTCGATCTTCTCGAGCTGCGTCGCCGCGCCGTACTCCGCCGTCATCACGTAGAGCGCCACGTCGGAGTGCTCGGTGATTTCGGTGTCGGACTGGCCGATGCCGGAGGTCTCCACCACGATGAGGTCGAAGCCGGCGGCCTTGCAGATTTCGATGGAGTCGCCCACGTGCTTGGACAGGGCGAGGTTGCTCTGGCGGGTGGCCATCGAGCGCATGTACACGCGCGGATTGTCGATGGCGTTCATCCGGATGCGGTCGCCCAGGAGCGCGCCGCCGGACTTGCGCTTGGACGGGTCCACGGACAGCACGGCGAGCGTCTTGTCCGGGAAGTCGGCGAGGAAGCGGCGCACCAGCTCATCCACGAGGCTGGACTTGCCCGCTCCGCCGGTGCCGGTGATGCCCAGGATGGGCACGCGCGGGCCCCTGGCCTGGATATGCGACATGGCCTCGCGCAGGGCCGCGCCCTGGGACGCGAAGTTCTCCGCGATGGTGATGAGCGGGGCAATCCGGGACGGCTCGCGCATCGAGGGCGCATCGAGCAGGGGCGCGAAGTCCGCCGGCCGCTTCTCGAAGTCGCACTGGGAGATGAGGTCGTCAATCATCCCCTGAAGGCCCATGGCCCGCCCATCGTCCGGCGAGTAGATGCGCGTGACGCCGTAGCGGTGGAGCTCTTCAATCTCCGACGGGAGGATGGTGCCGCCACCGCCGCCGAAGACCTTGATGTTGGCCTTCCGCTCGCGCAGCAGGTCAATCATGTACTTGAAGAACTCGACGTGACCGCCCTGGTAGGACGTGATGGCGATGCCCTGCACGTCCTCCTGGATGGCGCAGTCGACAATCTCAGCCACCGAGCGGTTGTGCCCCAGGTGGATGATTTCCGCGCCCGAGGACTGCATGAGGCGGCGCATCACGTTGATGGCGGCGTCATGCCCGTCGAACAGGGAGGCGGCCGTCACGATGCGGACGTGGAAACGAGGCTTGTAGGGCTGGGGAACGGGTGTCTGCTGGACGTTTCGCACGGCGCGTACAGTAAGAGCGCCGTTTGTGTCGAGGCAAGGGATTGGAGCGTGACTGACCGCTCCTCGACGCGGGCTGTCAGGCCCTCGTTTCAGGGAGGAACGCGCCCAGCACCCGCAGTGCGGCCGACGTCGGTGTCGCACGCCCTTCGCGCACGTCCGCCTCCAGCGTGGGCACCAGTGCGGACACCTCGGGGTGCGCACGCAGGGCCGCTCGGAGGCCGTCCTGCACCATGGACCACATCCACTGCACCTGCTGCGCCTTGCGGCGGCGCTCCATCGCGCCCGAGACCGCGCTCCGCCCGAGCTGCGTCTCGACGGATGTCCACAGCTTCTCGATGCCGGTGCCCTCCAGGGCACTGCAGGTGGTGATTTCCGGCTCGGCGCCTGGCCGCATCAGGTGCAACGCGGCGCGTAGCTCGGAGCGGGCCCTTTCGGCGCGCGGCTTGTTGTCGCCGTCCGCCTTGTTGATGGCGAGCATGTCCGCCACCTCGAGGATGCCGCGCTTGATGCCCTGCAGTTCGTCCCCGGCGCCCGCCAGCATGAGCACCAGGTAGAAGTCCACCAGGTCGGCCACCACCGTCTCCGACTGGCCCACGCCCACCGTCTCCACCAGGACCACGTCGAAGCCCGCCGCCTCACACAAGAGCAGCGTCTCGCGCGTCTTGCGTGCCACGCCGCCCAAAGTACCGCTGGAGGGGCTGGGGCGGATGTACGCGGCTTCCTCGCGCGACAGCCGCGCCATGCGCGTCTTGTCACCCAGGATGCTGCCGCCGGACACGGTGCTGGACGGGTCGATGGCCAGCACTGCCACGCGCTTGCCGGCCTTCACCAAGTGCATGCCCAGCGCGTCGATGAAGGTGCTCTTGCCCGCGCCCGGCACGCCGCTGATGCCCACGCGCCGGCTGCCACCCGTGGCGGGGAGCAGCCGCGTGAGGACCTCCTGGGCGAGCGCGGCATGGCGCGGCAGCTCGCTCTCCACCAGGGTGATGGTGCGCGCGAGCATGGCGCGGTCACCCGCGCGCACACCGTCTACATACGCGTCCGCGGACAGCAGCTTCACGCCTCTTCCTCCAGCGACGCGGCCAGCTTGTCGAGCAGTTCGATGGCCGCCTTGGAGATGACCGTGCCAGGGCCGAAGATGGCCGCGGCGCCCGCGGCGCGAAGCGCGTCGTAGTCCTGCGCGGGGATGACGCCGCCCACGACGACCATGATGTCCTCACGGCCCAGCGCCTTGAGGGCCTGCTTGAGTTGCGGCACCAGCGTCAGGTGGCCGGCGGCGAGCGAGCTGGCGCCCACGACGTGCACGTCGTTCTCCACCGCCTGCCGCGCGGACTCCTCGGGCGTCTGGAACAGGGGACCGATGTCCACGTCGAAGCCCAGGTCCGCGAACGCGGTGGCGATGACCTTCTGGCCGCGGTCATGTCCGTCCTGCCCCATCTTCGCGATGAGGATGCGCGGCCGGCGGCCGAAGCGCGCGAGGAACGCGTCCGCCTTCTCGCGCGCGTCGATGATTCCCTGAGCGTCCTTGCCCGCTTCGCTGGAATACACACCCGTCACGCTGCGCACCGTGGCCTCGTAGCGCCCGAACACCTTCTCGAGCGCGTCGCTGATTTCGCCCACCGTCGCCTTGGCGCGGGCCGCGTCGATGGCCAGTGCCAGCAGGTTGCCCTCGCCGCGCCGTCCCGCCTCGGTGAGCGCGTCCAGCTTGCGGCGGACGTCCTCCGCGTTGCGCTCGGCGCGCAGCTCGCGCAGCCGGGCAATCTGCGCCTCGCGCACCGCCGAGTTGTCCACTTTGAGAATCTCGATGGAGTCCTCGCGCTCGGGCGGGTACTTGTTCACGCCGATGATGGCCTGGCGGCCGGAGTCGATGCGCGCCTGGGTGCGCGCCGCCGCCTCCTCGATGCGCAGCTTGGGCAGGCCGGCCTCGATGGCCTTCGTCATGCCGCCCAGCGCCTCGACCTCCTGGATGTGGGCCCACGCCTTGTGCGCCAGTTCGTGCGTGAGGCGCTCCACGTAGTAGCTGCCACCCCACGGGTCGATGACGCGCGTGGTGCCGCTCTCCAACTGGAGATAGAGCTGGGTGTTGCGGGCGATGCGCGCGCTGAAGTCGGTGGGCAGCGCGATGGCCTCGTCCAGCGAGTTGGTGTGCAGGCTCTGCGTGTGGCCCTGGGTGGCGGCCATGGCCTCCACGCAGGTGCGCACGACATTGTTGAAGACGTCCTGCGCGGTGAGGCTCCATCCCGACGTCTGGCTGTGGGTGCGCAGCGCCAGGCTCTTGTCCGTCTTCGGGGAGAAGCCCTTGATGAGCTTCGCCCAGAGCAGGCGGGCGGCGCGCATCTTGGCCACTTCCATGAAGAAGTTCATGCCAATGGCCCAGAAGAAGGACAGGCGCGGCGCGAAGGCGTCCACGCTCAGTCCCGCCGCGAGCCCGGCGCGCACGTACTCCACGCCATCCGCCAGCGTGTAGCCCAGCTCCAGGTCCTGCGTCGCCCCGGCTTCCTGCATGTGGTAGCCGCTGATGCTGATGCTGTTGAAGCGCGGCATCTTCTCCGCCGTGAAGCGGAAGATGTCGCCGATGATGCGCATCGACGGAGCGGGCGGGTAGATGTACGTGTTGCGGACCATGAACTCCTTGAGGATGTCGTTCTGGATGGTCCCGCTGAGCTGCTCGGGGCGCACGCCTTGCTCCTCGGCGGCGACCACGTAGAGCGCCAGCACCGGGAGCACGGCCCCGTTCATCGTCATGGACACGCTCATCTGGTCGAGCGGAATCCGGTCGAACAGGATGCGCATGTCCTTGATGGAGTCGATGGCCACGCCCGCCATGCCCACGTCACCCGCCACGCGGGGATGGTCGCTGTCGTAGCCCCGGTGCGTCGCGAGGTCGAAGGCGATGGACAGGCCCTTCTGTCCCGCCGCGAGGTTTCGGCGGTAGAAGGCGTTGGAGGCCTCGGCCGTGGAGAAGCCGGCGTACTGCCGCACCGTCCACGGCTGCTGCACGTACATGGTGGAGTAGGGGCCGCGCACGAAGGGCGGCAGGCCCGGCAGCGAGCCCAGGTGCTCCACGCCCTCCATGTCCTCTCGCGTGTACACCGGCTTGACGGGGATGCCCTCGGGCGTGTCCCAGCGCTCGGCGTTGCGCGTGGCCTCGCCGGCCTGACGCAGTTGCTGGTCGCGCATGGGCGCGGCGGAGTGCGTTTCGGGGGCGTCGAAGTCGATGCCCGAGAAGTCCGGTACGTGGGGGCGCATCAGGCCACTCCGAGCTGCTGGTGCAGTGAGGACAGGAGCGCGAACAGGTCCGCTCCCGCGTAGAAGAAGACGTCCACGCCGGCCGCGCGGAAGGCGGCCTCATGGTCACCGGGCCGGCCCGCCACGGCCACCGCGCGCGCGCCCTTCGACTTCAGCGCCGCCGTCAACGCGGGCACCCATTCTGGATACAGCGCGTCCGGCCCGGAGATGACGGCGAGCGGCGCGCCGGATGCCTGGAAGCGGGCCACCGCGTCCGCGATGTCCGCGAAGCCATGCTGGTCCGCCGGCTCGATACCGCCCGCGGCCAGGACGTTGGCCGTCCACGTGGAGCGGGTGGTGTGCTCGGCCACCGTGCCCAGGCTTGCCAGGAAGGCCTTGGGGCGTGCACCGTGCGCGGCGAGGTGGCGGTCGCTCGCGTCGCGCAGCGCCTCGAAGGGCTCGGCCACTCGCGCCGGGCGCAGCGGCAGGGGGCCCGATGTCGCTGGCGCCGTGGACGCCTCGGCGCGGGACTTCCGCTGAACGGGTGTTTCGCCCAGGTGGGGGAACTCACTCACGCCGACAATGGGCAGGCGGCGGGTGCGCACGGCCTTGTCGCGCGCCGCGCGCGTCTCCGCGAGCACGCGGGCCACGTCGCCGCTCGTGAGCGCTTGCTCCATGCGGCCCAGCGCCTCGATGCGCCGCAGCTCGGTCCACGCCGCGCGGGCGATGTCCTGTGTGAGCTGCTCCAGGTAGTAGCTGCCGCCCGCGGGGTCGGCGACGCGGTTGAGGCTCGACTCGTCGCGCAGGATGAGCTGCGTATTGCGCGCCAGCCGGCGGGCGGACGCGTCGGGCGTGCCCAGGGCTTCGTCGAACGGCGAGGTGCTGACGCTGTCCGCGCCACCGACGACGGCGGCGAAGGACTCCGCGGTGGCGCGGAGGATGTTCACCCACGGGTCCCGCTGCGTCTTCGTGGTGCTCGCGGTGCGCGCGTGCAGCACCATGGCCTGGGCCTCCGGCGAGCCGCCACAGGCCGCCACGGCCTTGGACCACAAGAGCCTCGCCGCGCGCAGCCGGGCAATCTCCGGGAAGAACTGTCCCCCCACGGACATGGCGAACTGGACGGAGCGCGCCGCGACGTCGGGGGAGACGCCCGCGCGCTCCAGTCCGCGCAGGTACGCCACGCCCGTGGCGATGGCCCAGGCCAGCTCGTGCACCGATGTGGCGCCCGCGTCCGCGTAGGCGCGCGTGGACACGAGCAGCACCCGGAGGCCGGGCGCGGCTTCACGCAGCGAGGTGACCAGGGGCGCGGCCTGGGAAAGCGTCGCGTCCAGCCCCATGGGCAGCGAGCCCGTACGGGCCAGGATGCCGAGCGGATCCACGCCGAGGCTGCCCTTCAGCGCCGCGCGGGACACGCCCGTCTGCTCCGCGACGTGGAGCAGGCGCTGGGCGGCGGCCAGCGGGTCGGACTCGGGCTCCAGGTGGACGGGCGTCGTGTCCAGTGGCGCATGGGCGAGCAGCCGCCGCAGCGCCTCGGCATCCGGTACGCGAACGCCGTGCGTGTCGCCCAGGTGGAGCCACACGCCCCAGCCGCCCCGGTCCAGGTCCGTGCGGATGGCCTCGGCGGCCTGCGTCACGTCTGGCTCGCTGTACTCCTGGCACACCAGCCATCCACCCTCGGTGAGGCCCAGGGCCTGGGTGCCGCGCACGTAGGGGGCCACGCCGGGCGGCGCGACGGCGGCATCCTGCTGCGTGTAGAGCGGCTGGAGCGATAGGCCGCCTTCCAACTGCGACTGGAGCGCGGTGAAGGGCTTGCCCTTCAGGTCCTTGTCCACGAGCCGGCGCCAGTCTTCCACCGACGGGGCCGGGAACTCCGAGGCGATATGGAGAGGCTCTTGAGCCATGCTGCGTCCTCGCGGGATGGGAGTGGCACCGACCCATAGGCGCAATGGACCGGCGGGGCAATGGGCTTGGAGGGGCTGCCTCAGTCTTCCGACGGGACGTCCTGTCCCTTGAAGCCCCAGTCCTCCAGCACTTTGGCTTCATCCAACGCGCTCTTTGTCTTCTTGAAACGGGCGCCGGACACACCTTTTACCCGGCGCTCACACGCGGCCCAGGAGGCGTGGCGCTTCACGGAGCTGCCCACCTGGCTCAGGTAGGAGTAGGCCTTGGCCGCTGCCTCCCGCTGTTCCTTGGGCTTCTCTGGAGGCAGTGACATGTCCTCCGGCAGGTCGTGCACCGCCACGCCGTAGCCGTGGAGCGGGCCGGTGTAGAGCCTCGCGTCACGCCCCTTGGAATAGGCCACGGCGATGGCGTCCACACGCTCGTTGCCGGGAACGCCCACGTGGCCCCGGATGTAGAACCACGCGACGGCGGCGGCCTCGGCGGCATGGCTCTCCTTGCGCTGCGCCAGGAGCGCCATCAGCCGTTTCCAATAGATGGCGTTGGCGACCTCGCCACCCTCGGCCGTCTTCCACCCGCGCCGGCTCCAGCCGAACGCCCACTTGGTAGCTCCCTGAATCACATACGTGGAGTCCGTGTGGATGTGGATGGGGCCCGGCGCGCGCTCCAGGTGGCGCAGGGCCTTGCCCACGGCCGTCAGCTCCATCCGGTTGTTGGTGGTCTCCGGCTCGTGTCCGCCCAGCTCCGTCACCAGCCCGTCGGGCGTGACGATGATGCTCCCCCAGCCACCCGGGCCAGGGTTTCCTGAACAGGCGCCATCAGCGAAGACAAGGGTCGGGCGGTGCTCCATGCCGGCACCCTATTCGGCGCGAAGTGCTCCCGCCAGGACGGCGGTGGCCGCGCGCTCAGTGCACGGCACTCAGGGAGGGGCCCGGCCGGACGCGCGCGAAGGCGGCGCGAACGGCTTCTTCCGGCTGAGCGCCGGTCAGCAGGAGCACGGGCCCATTGCCCGCGAGCCGCATGGCCGGGACGCCGCGGATCCCCAGCCGTTGTGCCTCCTCCTCGTCGGCGAGCACGCGCGCGGTGTACCGGCCCGCCTCCAGTGCGCGTGTCATGGACTCGCGGTCCATGCCTACGTCCTCCGCCAGCGCCCCCAGCACGCGCAGGTCCCCGATGTCCTGGCCGTCCGCGAAGAAGGCACGGAAGAGGGCCTCATGGAACGGGGAGAAGGACCCAGCGTCCTTGGCGAACTCGGCGGCTTCGAGCGCCAGCCGGCTCTTCGGTTGCACCGGCGGCGGCCTCATCGTCAGGCCCCGCTGCTCGGCCAACGGGTAGACGGAGCGGGCCCAGGCCGACCGAGGGGGCTCACTCACCGGGGCGAGCGGTCGCGCGGGCACCGGACGCAGCTCGAACGCGCGCCAGTGGATGTCGAGCGCCGAGCCCAGCCGGGCATGCAACTGCTCGAGGACGGGAAGCTCGAGGTAACAGAAGGGGCAGACGTAATCGCTCCAGACGTCGAGGCGGACCGGCGTGTCCGATTGGGCCATGGGCGAGGCTCCTTGAAGTCCCCCGCAGGGGACATCTCCTCACGTTGGCCATGCCCGTGCGTGCGCGGGATGCAGTGGCGCCGGTCCTCCTGGACTCCAGCCGGGCGTGCGGGCCGTTGCCGCGCGCTCGAAAGGATGGAGGGTGCGCCGCGTCACGAAGCCGAGAGCTCCTTGATGAGGGAGTCCATCAGGGCGGGCACGGTCCGGTGCCGCAGGTTGGGCGTGGCCTGACCTGCCCAGAGCGACACGAGGTCCGTGCGGCCCGCCTTGACGGCCGCGGGCTTGAGCTTCGACAGGAACCAACCTTGGATGGGGAAGGGCGCGAGCGCTGACAGTTGATGGGCCACCTCCTCAGTCCAACGATTGCGCATGCCTCGCGCGAGCCGGCCCGTGAAGGACCTCGTCAAGGTGGTGTGCTTCGCGCGGTCGCTGAAGAGGAGCTCGCGGTGGGCGTCCGTCGTTCCCGATTCCTCGCAGGCAAGGAACGCCGTTCCCAGTTGCGCGGCCTGGGCACCCAGTGTGAGCGCGGCGCGAATGCCTCGGCCATCCGCGATGCCTCCCGCCGCGATGACGGGCACCTTCACGCGGTCGGCGACGAGCGGCGTGAGGGCCAGCGTCCCCATCAGCGAGTCCTCGGCGCGCGCGAGGAATGAAGGACGGTGTCCGCCCGCCTCGAAGCCCGTGGCCACGATGAGGTCGACGCCCGCCGCGTCCAGGGCCTCGGCTTCGGCCAGCGTGGTGGCCGCGCCGGCGGTGAGGATGCCCTTGCGCCGACACTCCGCCAGGACCGAGGCGGGGGGCACGCCGAACACGAAGCTGAAGATGGGGGGACGGGCTTCGAGCAGCGCCTCTACCTGGTCCTCGAAGCGGTGGTGGAAGCGCTCGGGCATGGCGGGCTTCTCCACGCCGAGCTCGCGGTAGTACGGCTCGAAGAGTCGGTAGACGCGGTCGAAATCCTCAGGGCTGAGTGCGTCTCCGCCAGCGTCATGGTCGGAGACCCAGAGGTTCAGCGCGAAGGGCTTGTCCGTCAGCGCCCGAATCCGGTCCGCCACGCGGCCAAGCTCCTCGGGCGGGAGCTGATACGCCCCATACGAGCCCAGCCCTCCGAGATTCGACACCGCCGCCGCGAGTCGTTCGGTGGAGAGTCCGCCTCCGAAGGGGCCCTGGATGATGGGGTGTTGGATGCCCAGCTTCTGGAGGGCTTCGTTCGTTCGGTGCGGGCTCATCGCGGCTCCTTCAGTCGGGAATGGCGGAGGGATAACCGCGGACGCTGGACGGGGTGCGAGAAACGACACGCGGAAGCGCGCGGGATGTCCGGATGCGGGACTCCGATTCCCATTCCCGTGCAACCGGGCTTCTCGCTTCGTCCAGATGGCCTGTACGCCGGTGTGGCACGCGGCATGCTCGGGCGTCCTGGACATGACGATGACCCTTGGCCAGGACCTCCGCTTCGCGCTGCGCCGGCTTCGTGGCAGTCCCACCTTCACGCTGGTCGCGGTGGCCACGCTCGCGCTTGGGATTGGCGCCAACGTCTCCATCTTCAGCGTGGTGAATGCCGTGTTGCTGCGGCCGCTGCCCATGCACGACGACGCCCGTCTGGTGCGCATGTACAGCCTGAGGACGCAGGGGCCGGGGCCCACCTCCGTGCTGGACTTCATGGACCTGCGGGAGCAGAGCCGCACGCTGAAGGGCCTGTCCGCGGTGGCGCCCGTGGCGGTGACGCTGGCGGCGGACAGCGCGGACACCTTGCCGGAGAAGGTGCAGGCGGGGATGGTGACGGGCGACTTCTTCCCGATGCTGGGCGCTCGCGTGCAGTTGGGGCGCGCGCTTCACCCCGATGACGTCCGGCCCGGCGCTCCGAAGGTGGCGGTGATTTCCCATGCGCTGTGGCAGCGGCGCTTCGGCGGGAGCGCCGCCGTGCTGGGGCGCTCGGTGGACCTGGGCGCTCCGGAGCCGTGGACCGTGGTGGGGGTGATGGCGCCGGGCTTCGACTTCCCCGCACGCTCGGAGCTGTGGAGCCCGCTGCTCTGGGAAGAGGGCATGACGAAGCCCGAGGGGCGCGGGGCGCACTGGCTGGAGGTGTATGGCCGCCTGGGCCCGGACGTGGCGCTGGAGTCCGCGCGCACCGAGCTCTCCGCCATCGCCCACCGTCTCGCGGGGCAGTACCCCCAGACGAACGAGGGCAAGGATGCGCGCGTGGAGCCGCTGCGCGACGTGCTGGTGGGCAACGTCCGTCCGTCGCTCCTGTTGATGCTGGGCGCGGTGGGGTTGGTGTTGCTCATCGCGTGCGCGAACCTCACGCACCTGCTCCTGGCGCGGGCAGCCTCGCGTGAGGGGGAAGTCTCCGTGCGCATCGCCCTGGGCGCGAGCCGTGGCCGCATCGCGCGCGAGCTGTTGGTGGAGTGCGGCGTGCTCGCGGGTCTGGGCGCGGCTGTGGGGTTGCTGGTGGCGATGTGGGCGCTGGATGCGCTGGCCACGTGGGGGCCTCAGGACATTCCCCGCATCGAAGAGGTGTCGCTGGATGGCCCGGTGCTGGCCTTCACCGCGGGACTGGCCGTGCTGACCACACTGCTGTTCGGGCTGGTGCCCGCGCTCCAGGCGGGGCGGCTGGACCTGGTTCGTGGGTTGAAGCGGGTGGTGGGCGGCGGGGGTGGCGGCGCGCAGGGGCACCGCACGCGCTCCGTGCTCGTCGTGGCGGAGACGGCGCTGGCGGTGCTGCTGCTGGTGTGCGCGGGGTTGTTGCTGCGCAGCTTCGTGCACCTGCAACGGGCCAAGCCCGGCTTCGACCCCGAGGGCGTGCTGACGGTGAAGGTGGACCTGCCGCCGCTTCACTATGGCTTTGGCACCGCCGCGCCCGCGGCGTTCTATGACACGTTGCTCGAGCGGCTGCGGGCGCTGCCCGGCGTGGAGCAGGTTGGTGCCGTGAATGGGCTTCCACTGGATGGGGCCCGGTGGACCGTTCCCGTGAAGGACCCCATGCGGCCCGTTCCGGAGGGGACGGAGCCATGGCAGGCCAGCGTGCGCATCGTGACGCCCGGGGCGCTGGAGGCCTTGCGCGTGAAGGTGCTTCAGGGCCGGGGAATCTCGGCGGCGGACCAGGGCGCGGGTGGGCGCGCGGTGCTGGTCAACGCGGCGGCGGCGCGCCGCTTCTGGCCTGGCGAAGAGCCCCTGGGGCGCACGCTGGACACCGGCATGGACTGGGGCAGTGGTGCCATGGGTGGGCGCGTGGTGGGCGTGGTGGACGACGTGGCACTGGAAGGGCTTGGCGCGCCGTCCCTGCCGGAGGTGTACGTGCCCTACGTGCAGGCGCGGACCACGAGCATGGTGGTGCTGCTGCGGACGAAGGGGGCGCCGCTCGACCTGGCTCCCGCGGCTCGCGCGGAGATTCGTGCGTTGGATGCGAGCCTGGCGCCAGGCAGTGTCCGCACGCTGGCCTCGGTGGTTGACCGCACGGTGGCGCCGCTGCGCTTCTACCTGCTGCTGGCGGGGGCCTTCGCGGCGCTGGCGATGGTGCTGTCGGCGGTGGGCCTCTATGGCGTCGTGGCCTACGCGGTGCTCCAGCGCACCCGCGAGCTGGGCATCCGCATGGCGCTGGGCGCGCGTCAGGCGCAGGTGCTGGGGCTGGTGCTCGGCCGCTACCTGGGGCTGACGGCGTGTGGGCTCCTCATTGGATTGGGGCTGGCGGTGGCCACCAGCCGCGGCCTCACGCACCTGCTGAGCGGCGTGCGGCCCACGGACCCACTGACGTACGTGGCGGTGGCGGCGGTGCTGTTGGCGGTGGCCGTCCTGGCGGTGCTGCTGCCCGCGCGCCGGGCCGCACGAGTCTCCCCCGCGGTGGCGCTCCGGGCGGACTGAGCAGGCGTCCGGGGCCGCTGCGTTTCAACGGGGCGCGGCGGTCATCGTACCGCGAGGAGGGACGGACGAGCTTGGAGGTGCGTTCCAGGGGGCGGGTCGCACCGTGGCACCGGGTGGCAACGCCGCCGGGCATGGTCACGGTTGGCTTCGGAGGCGAGGTGCGCCCTCCAGGACGAAAGGGGTCGGTCATGAAGCTCAAGGTGATTGGGATGATCGCGGGTCTGGCGTCGGGTGGCGCGGCTCTGGCGCAGGGCTCGCAAGAGCCGTCGATGCCGCAGGAGCCATCGATGCCGCAGGACCCATCGATGCAGCAGGACCCATCGATGCAGCATCCACCCAGCAGCGGCTCGCAGACGTCCGGCGGCATGCAAGGCCGTCAGATGCAGGGCCAGCAGGAGCTGAGCGGCTCCGTGGTGGCCCTGCGGAAGGACAAGGTCTTCATCAAGGATGAGAACGGCGCGGTGGTGGCGATGGGCGTGAACCACTCCACGCAAATCGATGGGAAGCCCATCGAGAAGCACCGCGACATCCACAGTCACCTCCGGCGTGAAATCAAGGAGGGGGACCAGGTCCGGACCAAGTTCAACGTGGAGAAGACGACCGAGAACATGGCGTCTTCCATCGACAAGATGAACAAGTAGTCCACGCCGCACGGGGACGGCCGCGGTCCGGAGCGTGACGGTGCAGGTTCACCGCCGCCCCGGCCGCGGCTCCCGCCGTTCCTGGATGCGTGTTGGAGGCGCGGTCCTGCGCCGATGTTGCCGCCGGTCGCGGAGCACGGGCTGGGAGCGCGCCTGCGGAAGCTACGGGTTGGCACGGCTCGGGTATGTGGGATGGGCGAGTGGGAGCCGGTCCTCAGCGGAGGTGTGCCTTCGCGAGGACCGGTTCGACTCAACAGCGCTCAGAGATTGAAGCCCACGTTGCCGACAGAGATGCTCGGTCCGAAGATGAAGGACCATTTGCTCGACGGAACGATTGGGTCCAGCGTGGGGTCTCCTCCCGTGCGACGTCGGATGTCTCCGCGGAACTCGTAGGCCAGCCACGCCTGCGCACCGACGGCAGCGCCCGGACCAATCGGAACGCGCAGTCCCAGGCCCAAGACGACCGCGAGCGTCGGCGGGAATTGAATGTCACCCGACTGCGGCACGAGCCCCAGTCCCATCAAACCCGCTTCGATTCCCAGCAGGCGTTCCTGGCCTTCGTTGTTCAGCAACGCCAGTCGCGACACGACACCGAAGTTGATGGCGAGCTGCCCGGTGGGCTCGGTGGCGCGGTAGAGGCCCGCGGGAATGGCAGCCGTCGTGTAGAGCCGGAAGAGGCCACCGGTGACGATGGCCGTCCACTGCGCGGAAGGCAGGCCCGTACGGTCCGTCGTGCTCAAGGCGTAACGGGACTCGTCCGCCACGTGGGAGACCTGGACGGTGATGCGGTCGTACTGCCCCATGTTGCCCGGGACGGGGATGTCGCGCTGCTCTCCCTGCGGACGCAGGAACATCCGCTGCTCGACGCCGCTCTCCCCGCGCACCGAGCCATCCGGCTTCGTGACGCTGATGCGGAGCAGGACCTCCTGGTTCCCATCCTCCGGCTTCAAGCGCTGACGGTGCACGATGACGCGACAGGTGTTGCGCATCTCGTAGGGAATCCGGTGGGGGCGGCTGGGCTCCAGTACCTGGTCCTTGCCGTCCTTGTCCGCGCAGACGAACTCCACCAGGTTCTCGATGCGGGCGGGCACGCTGGCTTCGCGCACCACGCGTTGGAAGCGCTCATCCACCAGCACCAGGTCGGTGGTGGCCAGCTCCGCGGGCAGCGTGGGGAGCCGGTAGCCGAAGCGCAGCGCCACGAAGGCGCCCGGCGCCGCCTCGCCCTGGATGAGGGTGACGGACTCCCGCGTCGTGACGCTGTAGGCGCCAGGCAAGGGCTCCAGCACGAAGCGTCCCAGGCCGGCGTTGGACGCCATGCTCACCTGGGCGGGCCGGTTCGTCGGGATGAAATCGATGGAGCCAAGCCCGGGCAGCTCCAAGCTGGCCCGGGGCACGGGCAGGGGCAGCGTCTTCGCCGTCTCCGAGGCCACCACCGTTCCATCCTGCCGCGACGTCAGCGCGGTGATGGTCACCTGCTGATCGGACGTGCCGCCCGTGCGCAGCAGTACATAGGTGCCCTCCGCCAGCTTCACCACGCGCTCCACGCGAACGCGCAGGCCGTTGACGGTCCACACCAGGGTGCGCGGGTCATGGGCGCAGACGGGATCCAACCGGACCACGAGCGCGGAGTTCTCCGCGCCGCGCAGCACCGAGCCCTCCACCGCCGTGAGGGGACACGCCAGCACGGACAGCGTGGTGGTGATGACCTGGTCGAGCACATCGGCGCGCGAGAAGTAGACGCGCGGCACCAGTCGCGCGCGCAGCGTCACCGTGGCATCCACGCCCGGGACGTTGCGCACGGAGATGAAGCCTTCGGCTGGTTCGCAGCGGGCGATGCCGCAGTCGGCGGTGGCAATCGCCTCGGAGTGGCTGACGGGGACGCTGCCCGGCCCCTTCGACACGTCGATTCCGTTGGAGAGCACCAGGGGCTCGGTGAGGATGGTGCGGCCGGGGCGGATGCGGAGCGATTCGGGGTCCACCAGGTTCCCGAGGGCGTCGTAGGTCTTCACGTCTGGCCCGACGCGGCCGTAGGGCGGAATCCAGTACAGCGACGTGTCCGTGGGCAGGCCCTGCGGCACGGGCACCGCGCAGTCCGCGAGGCCCCGGGGCTTGGAGGGGGACAGACAGACGTCCTGCCCCTCCATGGCGGGGCGCTCCGGCTCGCCGCGCGGCTTGCCCGACCACGCGACGCCCACGTTCAACAGCCCCACGCCGCGCAGCTCCAGGCGGCCTTCGTCCGGATAGAAGGAAGTCCCCGAGAAGTCGATGCGCGGCAGCGGCCCGGTGGCAATCACCGTGACGATTCGCTCACTGGTCGCGCACTGCGCCGGGGTGTCGGCGACCTTGAGGTCCTGCGTGCGCGCGTTGTCGTCCGGCCTGGCGGGCGGATGCACGGAGCGACCATCCGGGCCCAGGCTCCAGCCGTTGCGGACCGGTCCGCAGACGACCCCCTGGGCCAGCACTTCCACGGGGCGGCCACCCTCCGGCACTTGCACGACGGGGGCGGCGGCGGCGAGCCCCGCGGCCAGCAGCGAGGCGAGAACGACGAGGCGGACAGGGGGCATCACTTCGCTAAAGAGCGAAGGATGCCGCCACCGTCAAGCCCGATTGCCCGGCGGCATCAGGCGGCGGGCTGCGCTTCGATGCCCAACGCCTCATGCGCGAAACGAAACATTCGTTCATTGAGCTTTCCGAGAAATTCAAGCGGGTGTCGACCGGAGCGGTCCGCCGCGTCCTCCATCTTCTCCCTGCACCGAAGGTCGGCGCAGAGGTTCACCCCCACACGACGCTTGTTGTCCACCGCTGTGGTGAGCAGGCACACCTCGTGAGCCGAGCCGTAGCTGTGGCACCACTCGCACATGCGAGTGACGGGCTCGCCGCCCAGGGCGTCCCGGCGGAAGATGATGCCAATGGGCTTGCGGCTGCCCGGTGCGGAGAAGATGAGGTACACGCGCGCGCCGGACGTCTCCGTCCAGGCGAGGTAGTCCCGCACGAAGAGTGGGAAGGTGATGCCCGGGGGCATCTCGATGACTCGGCGGTCTCTGGGGCGGAAGGATTCGATGAGCGCCCGGTCGTTTTCGAATCGGAACACGGCTGCTCCTTGGAGGACATCTGCCCCTAACAATGGGGTGCGTCCGTTTCCACCGGAACCCACCCGCAAGGCGGGCGCTCGCCCGGTGCGGCATGTGCTCGGCGCGCTGCGCTACCTGGACGGCCGGGCGCTGGCGGCGGTTCTGCACACGTGGCCATTCCCCGCCGCCACGCGCCGGGATAGACATGCCGTGCCGGGCGGTGGTGGGCACCGCCCCTTGAAGTCCTTTGGAGGCATCGTGAACTCGCCCCTTGTGCTCGACGCGGTGGAAGTCCTGTTCGCCTCGAGGGCGCAGGCCGCCTAGCCGGCCGCGAAGGTCTGACACAGCGCGGCCGTGCGCTCCTCGGGGAGCCCTGAAGAACCAGGTGCGCCATTGGCACCGCTCTGTCCGGAGTCCTTCCAACCATGTCGCTTGAAACCCTCGGCTGGGGTCCAGCCTTCGAACACGCATTCTCTACGCTCGTCTCGCAGTCCCCACTGTCCCTCGTCCCTGGCCGCGTCGTGCGCCAGCATCGAGGGCTGCTCACGGTCCAGACGGACACGCGCACCCTGTTGGCGCGCACCGCGGGCCGGCTTCTCCATCAAGCCCCCGGCGTCGAGTCCCTGCCCACCATCGGCGACTGGGTGGCGCTCCAACTCCCCGATGGGGACGGCGAGGCGCTGCTCCACGCGGTGCTGCCTCGCGCCAGCGTGCTCGCCCGGCGCGAGGCGGGCAGTGAGCGCGACGGGCAGCTCATCGCCGCCAACCTGGACGTCGTGGTCCTCGTCGCGGGACTGGACGGCAACTTCAATCCCCGCCGCATCGAACGGGCATTGGCGCTGGCGTGGACCAGCGGCGCCGCGCCCGTGGTGGTGCTCACCAAGGCGGACCTGCGCCCGGACGCGGACTCGCTCGTGGCCGAGGTGGAGGAGCTGGCTCCAGGCGTACCCGTGCTCGCGCTGAGTTCCTGGACGGGGGAGGGCATCGAGGCCCTTCGCGCGCAGCTTCCGGCCGGGAAGACGGGGGCGCTGCTCGGTTCCTCCGGTGTTGGCAAGTCCACGCTGGTCAACCGGCTCCTGGGCGAGGCGCGGCTGGTCACCCAGGCGGTCCGCGCCGAGGACGACAAGGGCCGTCACACCACCACGCACCGCGAGCTGTTCGTGCTCCCGGGCGGCGGACTGCTCATCGACGGACCCGGCATGCGCGAGCTGGGGCTGTGGGGCGAGGATGACGGCATCGGCCAGACGTTCACCGACATCCTCGAGCTGGCCGCCGGCTGCCGCTTCACGGACTGCCAGCACCAGCGCGAGCCCGGGTGCGCGGTGCGCGCGGCCGTGTCGTCGGGGGCCCTGCCCGAGGCGCGGCTCGCCAGCTACGAGCGGCTGCGGCGTGAGCAGGCCTATCAGGTCCGTCAGCGCAGTGCGTCCGCCGAGCGCGACCACCGGCGCCACGAGCGCGGCAGGACCTTGATGGGCTGGGAGGCGTCACGCTCCAAGCGCCGGCGGGACTGAGACGTCCGTCCCTCGGGAGGCGGGTGGAGTGACCGCCTTCTGACTGCCCGGCCGCCCCACCGGCGGCCGGGCCCCGTGGCTGGCGCGCGCCGTGTCTATACTCCGCGCCCATCATGAAGAAGGACTCGCTCAAGGCCCGCCTGCGTCGCACGTTGCGGTGGGACCTCTGGATGACGCTGGGCCCCGCGCTCGTCATCGTCAGCATCGCGTTCGCCGTCACGTTCTACTTCGTCAAGCCCGCGCCGCCGAAGAAGGTCGTCATCGCCGCGGCTGGGGACGAGGGCGGCTTCCGGTACTTCGCGCGCAAGTATCAGGAGATTCTCGCGAAGCACGGCGTCACGGTGGAGATTCGTCCCACGGACGGCTCGCTCACCAGCATCAAACTGCTGGAGGACGAGCGCTCGGGCGTGGACGTGGCCTTCGTTCAGAGCGGGACGTCCGACGCCACCAAGGCGCCGCACGTCGTGTCCCTGGGAAGCCTCTCCTATGTGCCGTTGTGGGTCTTCTACCGAGGGCCCACTATCGACGACCTGAATGCCCTGCAGGGCAAGCGCATCGTCGTGGGCCCCGAGGAGAGTGGCACGCGCGCCCTGTCCATGAAGTTGCTGGAGGCCAACGGCGTGGGCGCCGCGCCCACGGAACTCTTGAACCTGGGGCGCGACGAGGCCATCGAGCAGCTCAAGCAGGGCAAGGTCGATGCTGTCTTCATCGTGTCCCCAGCGGAGTCGCCGCCCGTCCAGCGGCTCGCGCGGGTGCCGGACATCCATCTCCTCAGCTTCTCGCGGGGCGAGGCCTACGTGCGCCGCTACCCCTATCTGTCCCGGCACGTGCTGCCGCGGGGCGTGCTCGACCTGGCCGCGGACGTGCCAGGCCATGACGTGGTGATGTTGGCGCCCACCGCGAACCTGGTCGCCACCGATGCGCTCCACCCGGCGCTGGCCTACCTCTTGATGCGCGCGGCCAGCGAGGTCCACGGCAAGGCCGGCATCCTGGACCGCACGGGCGAATTCCCGGCGGCGCTCGAGGCGGGCTTTCCGTTCAGCAGCGAGGCGCGCCGCTACTACGAGTCCGGCGTTCCGCTCCTGCACCGCTATCTGCCGTTCTGGGCCGCCAACTTGGTGGACCGGCTCTGGGTGATGCTGGTGCCCTTCATCGCCGTCCTGGTGCCCCTGGGCCGGGTGGCGCCGGCGCTGTACCAGTGGCGCGTGCGCTCGCGCATCTTCCGCTGGTACGCGCGGCTGAAGGAAATCGAGCTCCAGCTCGAGGAGGGCCCGGGCCGGGAGATGCTGGAGGAGATGCTGCGGCGGCTCGACGAGGCCGAGCGCGAGGTGAACCGCATCCCCATGCCCCTGGCCTACGCGGAGAACCTCTACTTCTTCCGGGAGCACGTCGACGTCGTCCGTCGCCGCCTCACCCGGCGCATCGCCGAATCCGGCGAGCCCTCGTCCGAGGTGCTCACGGCCCGGGAGAAGACCGCGTAGCCGTCGCGGCCACAGGGCGCTTCCGGGGCTTGGTCGGAAGCGCCACGAGGCCGTGGGTCAGTGCGCGAGCGCGTGCAGCAGGTTGACGTAGCTGTCGGACCAGACGCGCCTGTCCTTCAGCTCGGGCGGCGTGTCCACCGGCTGGAAGGGCAGCTCCTGGGTGAGGCGGGCCACGACGTCGCTGTTGGCGCTCATGGCGAACCAGACGCTGGGGGAGCGGCCCGACGCCAGCTCCTCGGCGGTGAGGCGCTCCGTCCGGTTCACGAGCCCCTGGACCCGCAGCTCCGTGCTCAAGCGGGTGAGCACGGGGACCAGGTCGAAAAGCCGGCTGGAGACATGGAACAGCAGGAGCCCCTCCGGCGCGAGCTTCCGGAGATAGAGGCTCAGCGCCTCCCGGGTCAGCAGGTGCGTGGGGACGAAGTCGCTGGAGAACGCATCGAGGACGATGACGTCGTACCCGCCGTCCTTGGCTTCCTCCATGCGAAGGCGCGCATCCCCCGCGAGGACGCGGAGCTCCGCCTGGCTGGAGCCGAGCATGCTGAAGTGCTGGCGCGCGAGCCGCTCCACCTCCGGGTCCAACTCGTAGAAGTCCCAATGCTCGCCAGTGCGGCCATACGCGGCGAGGCTGCCGATGCCGAGCCCCACGACGGCCACGCGCTCACGCGGAATCCGTTCCGAGGCCAGCACCCGGCCCACCGCGGAGCCCCGGTGGTAGTAGGAGAGGGGCTCGCCTCGCTCGTCCGGGTGGAGGTTCTCCACGCCGTGGACGGTGCTGCCGTGCTGGAACAGCCGCAGGCCCTCCGCGTCCTTGACCGTGTAGAGGCCGTAGAAGGTGCGCGAGCCTTCGATGCGCCCGCGCGCGAGCATCCACCCGGAGAGCACCAGGACCGCGACGACGAACAGGGCGGCTCCGCTCGATACGTAGGGCGCCAGCTTCGGGACGGGCAGCCCCTGGCCCCGGCGCATCATGTCCCGCGCCGCCAGTCCTCCCAGCAGGAGCAGGCCGGTGATGCCGTGGTCCAGGTACGGGAGCGCCAGCGAGCCCAGCGTCAGGGGAACGAGCAGGGCCAGCAGCAAGGTGCCCACCAGGCCGCCCAGCGAGACGTGCAGATAGAACGAGCCCAGCAGGCGCGGGTCCGAGGGGCGGCACCACACGAGGTTGCCATGCATCAGCAGGCAGCCCACCCAAAGCACCGCGCTGTGCAGCACCAGGGACGGGAGCGACGTCTGCGCGCGTGCCAGCGAGAAGAGCGCCGCGCCCGCCGCGACGGCGAGGCTTCCCAGCGCGAGCCGGTTCAACCCCGTGGGCGTGGGGGGCCGCTTCGAGAAGCAGACGATGAGCGTGAGCAGGTACAGCGAGAGCGGGAGGATCCACAGCAGCGGGATGGAGGCATCCAGCGTGAGGACGTTGGTGACCGCGAGCAGCAGCGCATTGGCGCTCGCGGACAGCAGCAGCCAGGTGATGCGTGAGGCGCGCGGCGCGCGGGGCACCGGCTCGGTCCGGGCCGCTGGCTCGGACGTCGTGCTTCCACCGGCAAGCGCCGGGCGAACGCGCTGGATGCAGAGCAGCGCGAAGACGACGAACGCGCCGTAGCCCACGTACCAGACGGCCAGTTGCTCCTGGATGTCGAGCGCCGGCTCCACCAGGAAGGGGAAGGTGAGCAGCGCCGTGAGCGCGCCCGCGTTGGACGTTCCGTAGAGGAAGAACGGGTCACCCCGGGAGGGATGCTCCGTTCGGGTGAACCACCCCTGGGCGACGACGCTCGTCGTCGACAGGGCGAGGAACGGCAGCCCCAGTGACAGCGTCAGCGTGAGCAGGATGGCCGCCACGGGGTGCAGCTCGAAGAGGTGCAGCCGGAACGGGAAGACGACCACCGCGAGCAGCACGAAGCCCAGGTGGGCCCAGCGGTAGCGGCCCTGGTGCGCGGCCACCGCGACCCGGCTCGAGTAGAAGTAACCGAGCAGCAGCACCGCCTGGTAGAACACCAGGCACGTCGTCCAGATGGCCGCGCTGCTTCCGTAGGAGGGCAGCAGCAGCCGCGCGAGGATGAGCTCCACCTGGAAGAGCAGGAAGGAGCCGAGGAAGACCCAGAGGTGGAACAGCGTCCCTGTGAGGCCGTGGGTCGAGGGCTTCGGGGCGGGAAGGTCGGTCGTCATCCTGGGAGCCACTCGCGAAGGCCCATACGCAGCGTGTGTGTGGCCGTGTGGGCGGAGCATCGCTCCAGGCGGCCCGGAAAAAAAACGCAGGGGTGCTTCAAGGTTTTCGGCGCCGTGCGTTTTGAATTTCGAAGTGGGGATGGGGAGGAAGCAAGCCCGGGGGGGCTGTTGCTTCCAGAGGGGGAGGGCGCGCCGGAGTCGGGCCGCGCAGTCATTGGGAGCACGTCGAGGGGGCGTGCTCCCAATGTTTTTTTCTGGAGCTCTCGTCTGAGTGGCTCACGCGGCGGGGAGTGCGTCGGGGGGCGCGCTCCCCGCTGTGTTTTTTCAGGGGGTCTGCTTCGGCGGGGCCCGGTTCTCCGGGCCCCGGCTGTGCCCGCCGGACTACTCGGCGTCGGACGAGGGCATGACCTTGATGGGCTGCCCGTCGTCGCCCGTCACCGTCGTGCCCTCGGTCTTCTGCTGCGCCGCCGTGGGCGTGCCCACCGCGAAGCTGAACACCCGCGACAGGTGCGCGCCGCGGAAATCACCCGTGACGGTGACGACGAGGTGAGACTGCCCTTCACCCGGCGTGAAGCTCACGTCGAACTCGGACACGGCGTCCGGGGTGAAGCTGCCACCCGACACGGGGGTGGCGGAGCTCTTCACTTCCAGTCCGTCCACGCCGGAGAGGCTGACCTTGACGTCGGTCGCCGGCGCGTCGAAGCGCAGGGAGACGCGGGCCTGGTCCTCACCCAGCTTCGCGTCCACCTTCACTGGCGCGCCGGCCTTCGTGGTGTCCGAGCTGTCGCTGGGCGTGGGGTTCGACTTCGACGGGGAGGTGCAGGCGACCTGCGCCGTGAGCGCGAGGAGACTGGACAGGGCTGCGATTGCCTTGAGGTTCATGTGCGCTCCGGAATCACTGGCTGGTGATGGAGAGGGTGGGGAAGGGACTGTAGTTACCGGTCGTCTCCTTGAAGCCGTACACGACGACGACGTACCGCGCGTCCGCCTGGGTCGGGATGCTGACCGTCTCCGTACCGGTGTAGCTGATGTCGGACTCCGCCAGGCTCCGGCCCTGGCCGAAGACTTCGATGCCCACGTCCTGCGACGCATGGGACGCGCTGAGCGTCATGTTCCGGCCCGTGCCGGTGAAGACGTAGTACTGGTTCTGCTTGCGCTTGTTGTAGTCGAGCCCGCCCACCAGCGGCACTTCGGTGGTGTACGGGATGCCCGGCACGTCGGTGTAGATGGCGCGCAGCCGGGTGTCCCCATCTCCGAAGTCCGAGGAGATGGACCCGATGTTGTAGTGGGCCAGCAGTTGGTACACGTCCGCGGTGCTGACGCCGGGCTGGGCGTTGAGGCCGTTGATGAACGAGCCGATGGTGGTCAGCGCGGGCGTCGACTTCTGCGGGCCGACGAGCACGTCGTAGAGGATGCCCAGGTCGTACGACACCCTGTCGTACGACTCGTTGGTGCCGGAGTCGTACAAGTCATAGAGCAGCCGGAAGACGCTCATCTCGGAGAAGGCGCCCTTTTCCGGGTCGTCGGTGCTGGGCGGCTCGCTCTCCGCGTCGAAGCCGAAGGCGGCCAGCGTCGAGCCGCTCCACATCGTGTCGACGTAGATGGGCTCCGGCAGCAGGATGCTGGCGAGCGCGTTGCCATAGCCCTCGCCGAAGGCGAGGCGCGGGTCAAGGATGTCACCGCTGGAGTGCGGTCCGCCCGGGCTGTCCGCGCGCGACAGGTTGGCCTCGAAGTAGTGCCCCCACTCGTGGACGATGACGTGGGCGTCGAACTCGTCGGTGTCCACGCCGTCCCGGCCGAGCACGTAGATTTCGTTCTCCGAGAAGGAGAAGTGCGACGTGCCGATGCGGCCCTGCGGCTTGCTGCCAGACTGGGGCACGTTGTTCGGGCTCCAGTTCACCTTCAGCAGCGGGAAGTTGACCGGGCGCACGTCCATGAAGGCCCGCGACGCGGTGTACATGCTGTCGAGGATGGCGAAGGGCGCCGCGATGCGCCGGCTGGCCGTGTAGCTGGTGCCCGCCCAGCCGTGGGTCGCGTGCAAGTCCTTGGTCGTCACCGTCGTGGTGATGTCGCCACCCAACGCCCAGATGGCGTTGTTGTCGGTGTTGTCCTCAATCTGGATTTCGGGCTGGGTCGTCTTGGCGAGCGCGACGACCGTTAGCGCGCCGCTGCCAGACGGCCTGTACGTCAGCGTGTAGCGGCCCTCTTGGTTCGTCGTTCCATCGACGAGCACCCGCGTCCCCTGTCGCACCTGGACGACTGCGTTGCGCACGGGTCGCTTCTGGGCCTGGTTGAACTCCAGGGTCCCCCGCCGCGTGGAGGGAGAGTAGACGGCTGGGACGAAGTCGTACGTCACCGTGCCGCTCAGGGTGACGGGGTCGCCCGGGGGACCGTTGCCCCCATCATCATCGTCGTCATCACCGGGACACGCAGTTGTCAGCGCCAGGGTGAATGCGAGCGCCAGCACCTTGCAGGTGAGGTCTCGGGTCGGCTTGCGAGTCACGTCCATTCCGTTCTCTCCCCCTTGCCTCTCGCGCATTCGAGGGCAGGCGGGGCATTGTCGACAAGTCCGCAGCCAACTTCAAACGTACATCGGCCGCGGACCTGTCGGACCGGGCGTCAACTCAGGGGAGTGGCCCGTCGACCAGGCGGAGCACGTCCGCCAGCACGCCAGCCGCTGTCACCGCGGCGCCCGCGCCATAGCCGCGAATCACCAGCGGTGTGGGGCTGTAGCGCTCCGAGGTGAAGCTGAGCGCGTTCTCTCCGCCCTTCACCGCCGCCAGCGGGTGCGTCAGGGGCACCGGCACGAGCCCGACAAAGCAACCGTCCTCCGTGACGCTGCCCACGTAGCGTAGCACCTTGCCCTCCGCGCGGAGTGTCTCCACGCGGCGCTGGAAGGCGGCGTCCACCTGGGGGAGCCGGGCGAGGAAGTCATCCAGCGGCCCGGTGGCGTCGAAGTCCGACGGCAGCAGGGAGTCCAGCGTCACCTGCTCCAACTCCACCTGGCGGCCCAGCTCGCGGGCGAGGATGAGCACCTTGCGCGCCACGTCGGTGCCGTGGAGGTCGTCGCGCGGGTCGGGTTCGGTGAAGCGCTTCTCCATGGCGGTGCCCACCGCCTGCGACAAGGGGACGCCTTCCTCCGTCAGGCCCAGGATGAATGACAGCGAGCCGGAGAGAATGCCTTCCACGCGCAGCACCCGGTCTCCCGTGCGAAGCATGTTCTTCAGCGTGTCGATGACGGGCAGCGCCGCGCCCACGTTCGTCTCGTAGAGGAAGCGGCGTTGGTGACGGGAGGCCGTCTCGCGCAGCTTGCGGTAGTGGCTCCACTGGCCGGCGTTGGCCTTCTTGTTGGCGGTGACGACGTGGAGCCCCGCCTCCATCAGCGACGGGTAGGCGAGCGCGATGTCCTCGCTGCTGGTGCAGTCCACGAAGACGGGCCGGCCCGGCCGCTTCGCGCGGGCCCAGTCGCGGAAGGCGTCCAGGGGCGCGCCGTCGCTGCTGGCCGCCAGCCGCTGCTTCCAGTCCTCCAGGGGAATTCCCTCGCTCGCCGTCGCGACGCGCTTGCTGTTGGCGATGACGCAGACGCGCAGGTCCACGCCGTGGGCGCGCAGCTTGGGCGCCTGCTGGTGGACCTGCTTGAGCAGCTCGCCGCCCACGCTGCCCACGCCGGCCAGCAGCAGCTCCACGACTTCCGTGGTGCCGAAGCACCGACCGTGGACATGGGCCAGGGCGCGGGGACCGTCCGTCTCCGCGATGACCGCGGAGATGCTGCGCTCGCTGGAGCCCTGCGCGATGGCGGCGATGCTGCAACCCACGTCCGCCAGCGCGCTGAAGAAGGTGCCCGCCACGCCCACGCGGTGGCGCATGCCATCACCGACGATGCTGAGCACGGCGAGCCCGCGCTGCTGCTCGATGGTGTCCACCTTGCCCGCCGCGCGCTCCATCTCGAACGCGACTTCCAGGGCCTGCACGGCGCGCTCCGCGTCCGCCTGCTGGACGCAGAAGCTGATGGAGCATTCGCTGGAGCCCTGGGTGATGAGCACCACGGAGATGTTGGCGAGGGCCATGGACTCGAAGACGCGGGCGGCGGTGCCCGGAACGCCCTTGAGCCCCGCGCCGCCCAGGTTCACCAGGGCGATGCCGGGAAGGAAGGAGAGGCCGCGCACCGGGTGCTCGGGCGGCGCGGCGTCGTCGGTGACGCGGGTGCCCGGGTGGTCGGGGCGGAAGCTGTTGCAGACGCGCACGGGGATGCCGCGCTCGCGCGCGGGCGCAATCGTCTTGGGGTGGAGCACCTTGGCGCCGAAGTAGGCCAGCTCCATGGCTTCCTCGAAGCTCACCTCGGGCAGCGGGAAGGCTTCTGGCACCAGCCGCGGGTCGGCGCTGAAGATGCCGTCCACGTCCGTCCAGATCTCCAGCAGCTCCGCGTCCAGCGCCGCCGCCGCCAGCGCCGCCGAATAATCCGAGCCACCCCGGCCCAGGCACATCGTCTTGCCCCGGGTGTCACCGCCGAAGAAGCCCGGCATCAGCATCAACCCGGGACCGCCGGCCTCGCGCAGCGGCGTGAAGCGCGCCCGGGTCTCCTCCTGGAGCGGCGTGGCCTGGAGCGGGTCCCCCGCGCAGAGGATGACGTCCCGTGGCTCCACTGCGTGCGGCTCCAGTCCGCGTGCGTGCATCAGCGCGCCCAGAATCAGGCACGCGGCGCGCTCGCCCAGTCCGGACAGGTGCGCGAGCACGGAGGGCGAACATTCCCGCAGCAGCCCCACGCCCTGCAGCAGCCCGCGCAGCTCCGAGGCCAGCGTGGAAAGTCCCTCTTCCAGCGAGCGCTGCCGCGCCTCCCCCAGCTCCGGCGCCAGCTCGCGGATGATGCCGCGGTGGACGTCCTCGAAGCGGCCGTGGAGCGACTCCACCGGCTGACCTTCCTGGGCCGCGCGGGCCGCTTCCAACAGGAGGTTGGTGATGCCGGACACGGCCGAGGCGACCATCATCACCCGCGTCTGCTTGCGCGCCGCCGCGGCCAGGTCCGCCACGCCGCGCATCCGCTCGGCGTTGCCCACGCTCGTCCCCCCGAATTTCATCACCCTCATGAGCGCACCTCCGCGTGGAAGGCGGCGAGGCGGGACGGCGGGTTTGTCGGTGTCGACTGCGAGGAGGGCTGCATGTCGGGGCTCCTGCGGCATGTGAAAACAAAAAAGCCCCGCGCCGGAGAGCGCGGGGCCGAGCTGGAAACCAAGGTGGTTCCGTCGCTAGACCACCCGCGCCCGGCGGGGAGTCGTCGTGGTCGTGGTGGTGGTGGTCAGCACGGTCGTCAGGACACACGCGCGGGCGAGGAACGTCGTTCCCTCGCGCTGCACGTGCTGGCCGTTGACGCCGTTCATGAAGGGAAGGCTGGCCGAACTTGCCGCGGCAAGTCAAGCAGGGGACCCGGCAGGTCCATGCATGACGGGGAAGGGCTCGCGGAGGTCAATGCGAGCCCTCCCCAGCGCTCAGCTTGCCAGGCGCATGACCACCTGGGTGAGTCCGTAGAAGACCACCGCGGTCAGCGCCGCGGCCGGGATGGTGACCACCCAGGCCCAGATGATGCGGCCGGCGACGCCCCACTTCACCGCGCGCCAGCCCCGGGTGGCGCCCACGCCGACGATGGCGCCGGTGATGGTGTGCGTGGTGGACACGGGGATGCCCAGTTGGGCCAGCGCGATGATGGTGACGCCGCCGCCCGTCTCCGCGGCGAAGCCGCCGATGGGCGCCAGCTTGGTGAGGCTGTGGCCCATGGTGCGGACGATGCGCCACCCGCCGAAGAAGGTCCCCAGGGCGATGGCCGCGTGGCAGGAGATGATCATCCACCAGTCGATGTGGAACGGCCGGTCCTGCCAGATGGTGCCGAAGAGCACCACCGCGATGATGCCCATCACCTTCTGCGCGTCATTGGTGCCGTGGCTGTAGGAGAAGATGGCGGACGACACGAGCTGCAGCCGGCGGAACCACGAGTCCACCTTCAGCGGTGTCTGGCGGTGCACCGCCCACGTGCTCAACACCATCAGACCGATGCCCAGCGTCATGCCAATGAGCGGCGACAGCACGATGAAGGCGGCGATCTTCGCGATGCCCGAGCCCACCAGGCCCGCGAAGCCAAGCACCGGCAGCGTGGCGCCAATCATGCCTCCGGCCAGCGCGTGCGACGACGAGGAGGGCAGGCCCCACCACCACGTCAACAGGTTCCAGACGATGGCGCCCATGAGGGCGGAGAAGATGACGGCGAGCACCGCGCTGGGGCCCTGAGCCCGGAGCATCTCGAAGTTGATGATGCCCTTGCCCATGGTGTTGGCCACGTGGACGTTCCCGCCAAAGGCCGCCACGAAGTTGAAGAACGCGGCCCAGGCCACGGCGAGGTTGGGGGACAGCACTCGGGTGGAGACCACGGTGGCGATGGAGTTCGCCGCGTCGTGGAATCCATTGATGAAATCGAAGATGAGTGCGACCGCGACAATGAGGATGACGGCGGCGAGTAGCATTTAGCTGTGCTCCAGCACCACGCCTTCGATGACGTTCGCCACCGACTGGCACTTGTCGGTGGCGGTCTCAATGAAGTCGTAAATCTCCTTCCACTTGATGATGAGCAGCGTGTCTGCGCCGCTCTTGAAGAGCCGGCCGACACCCGAGCGCAGGGCTTCATCCGCCTGCGTCTCCAGGCGCTTGATTTCCTTGCACCCGGCGAGAATCTGCTCCGGCTTCTTGATGAGCCGCAGCGCGGCCACCACTTCCTGCACCTTCTGCGTGGACAGCACCAGCAGGCGTGCCAGCTCCGTGGCGTCCGGCAGGCTGGCCGGGATTTCGTAGTAGTGCAGGCGGGCGGCGGCGGCGTTGGTCAAATCCAACACGTCGTCGATGCGGGAGAGCAGGGTGTGAATCTGTCCCCGGTCGAATGGGGTGATGAACTGCTTGTGCAGACGGTTGAAGGCGGTGTGGGTGACTTCGTCCCCACGGTGCTCCGCGTCCTTGAGCGCTTGGACCCGCGGGCCGACGTCGCGGTAGTCACTGAGCAACTCGTAGAGCATCTTCGCGCCTTCGACGGTGACGGCACATTGCGCATCGAAGTCGTCGAAGAACTCGTCCGACTTCGGCATCAGCTTCTCGAGCATCCGTCCCTCCAAGTCGCCTGAGGGCAGGCGACGCCGTTCTTGAGGGCGGTTGACATGTCTGTCACGCACCCTTGGCGCGCCCGTGACTACCCTAAGTGGAGAGAATCTCCAGCCTTCCTTTCTGCTTGCCTGTGGCTTTCTCCCTCGCTAGGGCGCGCCCGCCGGTGGCAGAGGGTGGGAGCCAGGGCTGGCCACCTTGCTCGCGCCCCGGCCGCTCAGACGGCGATGACAATCTTCCCGAAGTGGGCGCCGGACTCCATGTAACGCAGGGCCTCGCGCGCCTGCTCAAAGGGGAAGCTCCGGTCGATGACGGGCTCGAGGCGGTGCTGGATGAGGAGCCGGTTCATGTCCTCGAACATGGCGCGGCTGCCCACGTAAGTCCGCTGGACGTCGAGCTTCTTGGGCTCCACCAGGGCGGGGTCCGGCTTGGCGAAGCCGCCGCTGAGCATGCCGATGAGGGAGATGTGGCCCCCGGGCTTCGTGGCCCGGACGGAGTGGGGGAATGTCTCCTCGCCGGCCACCTCCAGGACGTGGTCCACGCCCTGGCCGCCGGTGAGCGCCAGCACCTGCTCCTCCCAGTCCGGGTGCGTCTTGTAGTTGATGGTGCCATCCGCACCCAACGTCCGGGCGTGCTTCAGCTTCGCGTCCTGGCTGGAGGTGATGAGGACGCGCGCCCCCAGCGCCTTGGCCAACTGGAGCGCGAAGATGGACACGCCGCCGGTGCCCTGCGCCAGCACCGTCTGGCCCGGCTGGAGCCGGCCTTCGGCGACCAGGGCGTTCCAGGCGGTGACGGCGGCGCACGGGAGGGTGGCGCCTTCCTCGAAGGACAGGTGGTCAGGGAGGAGGACGAGCCCCTCCGCGTCCACGACGACGTACTCCGCGAGCACGCCATTCACGCTGCCACCCAGGGCGTTCCGCGTCTTCTCCGGCGAGGCTGGGCCATCCGTCCAGGTCTGGAAGAAGGTGGGGGCCACGCGGTCACCCGGCGTCACGCGTGAGACGCCGGGGCCCACGGCCACGACTTCTCCCGCGCCGTCCGACACGGGGATGAGGGAGGCAGGGCGCGGTCCGGGATAGCGGCCCAGGGCGATGTAGAGGTCCCGGTAGTTGAGGGACACCGCGCGGATCCGGACCAGCGCCTGGCCGTGGCCCGGCGTGGGCTCCGGCCGCTCCACCTGCACCCATGCGTCGGCGCTCCCTGTCTGCTTCAGTTCGTAGGCTTTCATGCGGGCATGACTATCCACGGACCGTCAGGGCGGCCAGACAACCATGCGGGAAGGGCTCGCTGGCTGGGTGGATTTGCCCGGAGTGAAGTGGTTCGCCGTGGGCGCCTGCCCGGTGGCCAGGGAAGAGGGGCGGCAAAGGGGTGGGCAGGGGCGGAAAACCCGGCTACATGCAGGCGGCAGGGGAGCGGCCCGCCGAACGGGACGCTCCGGTTGCTGCCCCGGGTTCTCGCATGATGCCGACTCATCCCATGCCGCTGTCTGTCGCGCCGATGATGGACTGGACGGACCGCAACTGCCGGTACTTCCATCGCCAGCTCAGCCGCCACACGCTGCTTTACACGGAGATGGTCACCACGGGCGCAATCCTGCATGGCGACCGGGAGCGGCTGCTGGGCTACGACGCCGCGGAGCACCCGGTGGCGCTTCAGCTTGGCGGTTCGGAGCCGGCGGCGCTCGCCGAGTCCGCCCGCATCGGCGAGCAGTGGGGCTACGACGAAATCAACCTCAACGTGGGTTGCCCGAGCGACCGCGTCCAGTCGGGCCGCTTCGGCGCGTGCCTGATGGCGGAGCCGGACCTGGTGGCTCGGCTGGTGGGGGCGATGCGAGAGGCGGTGAGCATCCCGGTGACGGTGAAGTCGCGCATCGCCATCGACGAGTTGGAGGAGTGGCCCACGCTGGAGGGCTTCATCCGGAAGGTGTCCGCCGCGGGCTGCACCCGCTTCATCGTGCACGCGCGCAAGGCATGGCTCCAGGGGCTGAGCCCCAAGGAGAACCGCGACGTCCCGCCGCTGCGCTACGACCTGGTGCACCGGCTCAAGGTGGAGTTCCCGCACCTGGACATCAGCATCAACGGCGGCATCAAGACGCTGGACGCCGCCGCGGAGCAGTTGCGCCATGTGGACGGGGTGATGATGGGCCGCGCCCCGTATGAGAACCCGTACCTGCTGGCCGAGGCCGACCGCCGTTTCTTCGGCGCCACCACGCCGGTGCCGCAGCGGCACGAAGTCGTCGAGGCCATGCTGCCGTACATCGAGAAGGCCATGCTGCGCGGCGCGCCGCTGGGCGCCATCACCCGACACATGCTGGGGCTCTTCCAGGGGCTCCCGGGGGCGCGCGCGTGGCGCAGGCACCTGAGTGAGAATGCCCACAAGCAGGGCGCCGGGCCGGAGGTCGTCGTGGCGGCGCTGGCGAAGGTGCGGCGGGAGCCCGAAGCCGAAGTCGCGGCCTGACTGGGGCATCACCCCGACACCAGAGGGAACCGCAGGTACGAGCCGCTTCCTTTCGGCCCGGCATGCGATTCCCTCTGGCCCACCGCTGCGCTCGGCGTGGTCCGCGCCCGCACGACGCTCCCCTCCACCAACGTGGTTCCCAAGCACCGCCCCAAGTCGGCGCTCTCACGTGGTGTCAGGCATTGCATCGGCGCTCGGCCCACTCGCGAGCACCCCCGCCCCTCCGGGAGCATCAGGCCCGGAATCAGCACCCGCGGCCGGAGCCGCCGTGTGCATGGCCATTCTTGTCGCATGCCGTGGCCGCGAAGGGCCCGTCATGGTTTGCGCATGGTTCCTTCACGAAGCGCGTCCAGCAGGGCGGGTGGGTCGCCTTCACGAAAGGCGGAGAGTCCCGCCTCGAAGTCCGCGCGCGCACCGTCCACGTCACCTTGCCGCTCACGCAACACACCGCGCGCGTGCAGCAGCTCCGGGTCCACCTCGTCGCCCGTCTGGGACGCTAGCGCCTCGGTGAGGTCCTGCGCCGCGTCGTCCAGCCGGCCCAGGCGGGCCCGCGCGGCGGCGCGCTGCTGGAGCAGCCACGGGTTGCCCAGGGCCTCCTCAATCGCGAGCGTCCAGTCCCGCTCCGCTGCTTCATCCCGGCCCAGCGCCTCCAGCGCCTCGGCGCGCTTCATGTGCAGCACCAGTGCCTTGCGGTAGCCCGAGGCGACAAGCGCGTCGAAGTCCGCGACCGCCTCTTCATGGCGGCTCAGGCGTGACAGGCACAAGGCGCGGTGCAGTCGGCTGGTGAGGTGGCCGGGGGCCAGCGCCAGCACGCGCTCGTACCACTCCAGCGCTTCCCCGGGGACGCCGCCCCAGATGGCCAGCGTCTGCGCCACTTCCAGCAGCACGCGGGCCTGCCGGGGATGCGCCTCCGCCAGCGCTCGCGCGAGCGTGAGGGCGGATGCGTAACGCCCGCTGCGTCGCAGGCGGTCCACCTCCCGGAGTTGGGCGGCCAGCTCCGGGGGACAGGCTTCGCGGCCGTTGCGCTCCACCGCCGGGGTCTCAGCCGTTCTGGGGGAAGGCACGCGTCGCCGCGTCGTAGTCCGCCCACCAGCCCTGGAGCACCTTCATGTCGGTGGCGCGCGGCTCGTCGCCAGGGCCCGCCATGTCCAGGTACGCGTGCAGCAGCGGCCGGAAGTAGGGGTGCGCGCAGCGGTCGATGATGTCCTGGGCGCGCCGCTTGGGCGAGCGGATGTCCATGTTGAGCGCGTAGCCCTGCTCGGTGACGACGCACTTGATGTCGTGCTCGGTGTGGTCGATGTGCCGCACGTACGGCATGACACAGCTCACGGTGCGGCCATCCCGCAGCTTTCGCGTGGACGGCGTGTGGACGATGCTCAGGTACGCGTTGCGGAAGAAGTCACCCGAGCCGCCCAGGCCGTTGACGATGCGCGAACCGTCGATGTGCGTGGAGTTGACGTGCCCGTAGATGTCCACCTCGATGGGGGTGTTCATCGCGATGACGAAGAGGCGAGAGATGATTTCGGGGCTGTTGGACAGCCACATGGGCCGCAGCACCAGCCGGTCCTTGCTCCGCTCGAACATGTCGAGGAAGCGCTGGCGGCCCTCAGAGGAGAAGGACACCGCGGTGGCGGACGCGTATTCGAACTTTGCGTCGTCCTCCACGTAGCGCAACATCCCGTCCTGGAAGACCTCGGTCCAGAAGCGGATTTTCTGGAAGGGAGAGTCGTAGAGCTGGCTGATGATGGCGTTGGCCACGTTGCCCACGCCGGACTGGATGGGCGGCAGGCGCTTGCCCCACTGGTACTGCTCACGGCAGCGCATCAGGAAGTCGATGACGTGCTCGGCGATGCGCTTGGCGGTGTCATCCGCCGCCTTGAAGGGCACCGGGTGGTCGGGCGTGCGGGACTCCACCACCGCCACCACCTTGCTCAGGTCGAGCTCCACGTAGGGGTTGCCGATGCGGTCCCTCACGTTCACCAGCGGCAGCGGCCAGCCCACGTGCGGATGGACGGCGGGCAGGACGATGTCGTGGAAGCCCGTGTAGTCCGGCCCGGAGGTGTTGACCTCGAGGACGATCTTCTTCGCGCGGGCCAGCGCCTCCGCGCTGATTCCCACCGACGACGTGAGGACGACGCTGCCGTTCTTCCGGATGCGCGACACCTCGACGACGGCCACGTCGATGTCGCCGTAGAAGCCATACATCAGGTTGCGCGCGAAGGCGGACAGGTGGACGTCCGTGAAGTCCATCTCTCCGGCATGGATGCGGCGCCGCGAGGCAGGCGAGGACATGTACGGACCGCGCTTGGCGATGAAGGGCGCCATGGGGCCCTCCACATCCTCGGACAGGGACGCGCCGGACAGCAGGGTGATGCGGGCGTCCGGTGCCGTCTGGGAGAAGTGCCAGGCAAGCGCCGGCAGGAACGTCTTCGGCTCACCCGACTTGGTGAAGCCGCTGATGGCCACGGTGTTGCCGTGGACGACGTGCTTCACCGCCTCTTCGACGGGGACGACCTTCGCCAGCAACTCGGTGTTCTCGATGCGGTCCTTCAGCGTGCTCGTCACGGTCATTCCTGGAGGGTGAATGCTGTGGGGGCAATGGGTGTAACACACCGCGTCTTTCCCGTGACCATGGTGTTGGCCGGGAACAGATGGGCAGGCAGGCATGTTGGTGTGCCCGCGATTCCGTCCCCCGGTTCGCGACGCGATGCCGCTAGGCTGCGTCCCTCTTCAGGTAGCCCCCCTTTCGTCGGGAGACATCCTCTACATGCGTAAGCTCTTCTTCGCTGGCGCGGGCATGGCCGTACTCGTGTCCACCGGCTGTGCGACGACCTCGCAGGAGTCCCAGAACTTGGCCACCGCGCCCCAGACGACCGCCCCCGCCGCGCCGGCTGCTCCGGAGCAGACCAACCCGCTGATCGCGAAGTGGACGGGCGCCCATGGCGGCGTTCCGCCGTTCGACCAGGTGAAGGTGGAGCTCTTCAAGCCAGCGCTCGAGGCCGCGATGGAGCGGACGCGCGGCGAACTGGCGGCCATCGCGAACGACACCTCGGCGCCCACGTTCGAGAACACCATCGTCGCGCTGGAGTCCGCCGGCAAGACGCAGGGCGAAGTGGAGACGCTCTACGGCATCTGGAGCTCGTCCATGAGCGGGCCGGAGTTCCAGGCGCTGGAGCGGGAGATGGCGCCGAAGCTGGCCGCCTTCGACGACGAAATCTTCCAGAACGAGGCGCTCTTCCGCCGCATCGAGGCGGTGTACCAGTCGCCCGACAAGGCGAAGCTGACGCCCGAGCAGCAGCGGCTCACCTGGCTGCACTACACGCGCTTCGTCCGCTCCGGCGCGAAGCTGGACGCGGCGGCCAAGCAGAAGCTGGCGGCCATCAACCAGCGGCTGGCGTCGCTCTACACGTCCTTCAGCCAGAACGTGCTCGCGGACGAAGAGGGCTACACCGTCGTCCTGGAGTCCGAGGCGGACCTGGCGGGCCTGCCGGACTCCGTGCGCGCGGGCGCCGCCGCCGCGGCCGAGTCGCGCGGTCAGAAGGGCAAGTGGCTCATCACCAACACGCGCTCCTCCATGGAGCCGTTCCTGACGTACTCGTCGCGGCGCGACCTGCGCGAGAAGGTCTGGCGCAACTACGTCAACCGAGGTGACAACGGCGACGCGCGCGACAACAACGTCATCATCGCCGAAGTCCTGAAGCTGCGCGCCGAGCGCGCCACGCTGCTGGGCTACAAGACGCACGCGCACTGGCGGCTGGAGAACGCCATGGCCCGCACGCCCGAGCGCGCCATGGAGCTGATGGAGGCCGTCTGGAAGCCCGCGGTGGCCCGCGTTCACGAAGAGGTCGCGGACATGCAGCGCGTGGCCAACAAGGAGGGCGCGAAGCTCAAGATTGAACCCTGGGACTACCGCTACTACGCGGAGAAGGTCCGCAAGGCGAAGTACGACCTGGACCAGAACGAGGTGAAGCCCTACCTCCAGTTGGAGAAGCTGCGCGAGGGCATGTTCTGGGTGGCCGGCGAGCTGTTCGGCTTCTCCTTCACGCAGGTGAACGACGTGCCCGTGTTCCACCCCGACGTGCGCGTCTGGGAGGTGAAGGACCAGGCCAGCGGGCGTCACGTGGGCTTGTGGTACTTCGACCCGTACGCGCGCAAGGGCAAGCGCTCCGGCGCGTGGATGAACGCGTACCGCAGCCAGGAGCGGTTCCGGGGTGAAGTCACCACCATCGTCTCCAACAACTCCAACTTCGTGAAGGGCCAGCCCGGTGAGCCCGTCCTCATCAGCTGGGAGGATGCCTCCACGCTGTTCCACGAGTTCGGCCACGCGCTGCACGGCCTCAGCTCCAACGTGACGTACCCGTCGCTGGCCGGCACCGCGGTGGCGCGCGACTACGTGGAGTTCCCCTCGCAATTGCTGGAGCACTGGCTGTCCACGCCCGAGGTGCTGAACACCTACGCGCTGCACTACCAGACGGGGAAGCCCATTCCCCAGGCGCTGGTGGACCGCATCGAGAAGGCCGCCACCTTCAACCAGGGCTTCGGGACGGTGGAGTACCTGTCCAGCGCGCTGGTGGACATGAAGCTGCACCTGGCGGGGGCTACGCCCATTGACGCGGACGCCTTCGAGCGCGACACGCTCAACGCGCTGGGCATGCCGAAGGAAATCGTCATGCGGCACCGCACGCCGCAGTTCGGCCACGTCTTCGCGGGTGACGGATACTCGGCGGGCTACTACAGCTACCTGTGGTCGGACACGCTGACGGCGGACGCCTACGAGCGCTTCACCGAAGGCAAGGGCGCCTACGACAAGGACGTGGCCGCGCTCCTGCGCAAGCACGTCTTCTCCGTGGGCAACACGCTGGACCCGGCCGACGCGTACCGCGCCTTCCGGGGCCGTGAGGCGGGCATCCAGGCCCTGATGCGCAAGCGCGGCTTCCCCGTGCCTGCCGCGCAGGCCGCGCCGAAGAAGGCCGCGAAGTAGTCGCCCGGTGGCGGGCCCGGGCTACCCCTCCAGCGGGAAGAAGTGGCTGAAGGGGCCCGGGCCCTTGCCCAGGGGCAGGGGGTGCTCCAGCGCGGCGGTGACGTAGTCCTTCGCGCGCCGCGTGGCCTCCAGCGGCGGCTGTCCCAGCGCCAGGTGCGCGGCGATGGCCGCCGACAGCGTGCAACCCGTGCCGTGGGTGTTGCGCGTGTCCACCGCGCGCAGGTGCAGCGTCTCCAGGCGCTCGCCGTCGAACCAGACGTCGGTGCCGCGCAGCGCACCCGTCATGCCGCCGCCCTTCACCAGCACCGCCTTGGGGCCGAGCCGGTGGATGCGGCGCGCGGCCTCCCGCATGTCCTCCAGCGTCTCCAACTTCATGCCGGCGAGCAGCTCCGCCTCGTGCCGGTTGGGCGTGGCCACCGTGGCCAGGGGCAGCAGCAGCTCCTTGAGCGCGCCGACCGCCGCGTCGTCGATGAGGCGCGCGCCGGCGCGGGACACCATGACGGGGTCCACCACCAGCGGACCCAGGCCCAGCGCGCGCAAGCGTTGGGCCACCGTGGTGATGATGGCCGGGTTGACGAGCATGCCCGTCTTCACCGCGCCCGCGCCGATGTCGGAGGCCACGGCGTCGATTTGCGCGGCGACAGCTTCGGGGGCCATCACGTCCACGCGAGTGACACCCTGTGTGTTCTGTGCGGTGATGGCCGTCAGGGCGCTGGTGCCGTGAACGCGGTGGAAGGCGAAGGTGCTCAGGTCGGCCTGGATGCCGGCGCCGCCGCCGCTGTCGGAGCCGGCGATGGTGAGCGCGGTGGCTACGGACTTCGAAGTCTCCATGGCCGCCATGGTGCGGGAGCGGGCGCTCCGCCGCCAGTGCTTCCCGCGCTCACGGGTCCAGGAAGGCGTGTTTCACCGCGTCCAGCAGCGGGTCCCTGTGGCCGTTCGTCGGCTGGAGGAAGTGCCCCTGGCTGATGGTCCAGATGATGGCGCCGCCCAGGTTCTTCTCGCGCGCGTACTGGCCCTTGACGGAGATGGAGCGCGGGTCCTCGTAGGAGACGTAGTTGCAGAGCCCCGGGCCGTGGCCGGTGGGGAAGGATAGGTAGGGAACCTTCGCCTCGTCGTCCCAGCGGCTGGCGTCCGCACGGTAGTAGTGCGTCATGATGTTGGTGTAGCTCATGAAGTTGTCGCTCTGGCCCTCGAAGACACCCTCACGACCATCCAGGGGAGTGTTCGGCTCCGTCACGCCGCCCCAGCACGTCCCGAAGAAGCCAATGCCCATGCCCAGCCGTCCCGCGGGCACGCCCGCGTCCAGGTAGCCCTCCACGGAGTGCGAGACGGAGGTGGGGTGGAACTGCGAGTGGCCGTAGAGCGGACTGGAGTGCCAGCTCTCCCAGCCGCCCCAGTGACCGCTCATCTTGTAGGACATGATGTTGAGCTGGTCCACGCGCGACGCCAGTTGCTTCATGAAGTCGGCGCGATAGCGGCTCATCTTGAAGTTGGAGTTCAGCCAGTCCACCGGCACTGTGAGGATGATGTCCGGCCGCGCGGCGCGCAGGCCCTCCAGCAGCGCGAGCAGGGGCTCTCCGTCATCGGGCTCCATGGGCGCGCCTTCCGGGATGTCCGCGGCCAGGATGATGGGCTCCCAGTCGACGTCGATGCCGTCGTAGCCCAGCTCGTCCATGAGCTGGATGATGTTGCGGATGAAGTGCGCGCGCTGGGCCTCGGACGCCGCGTGCACGAAGTGCTCATGCTCGCCGAAGCCGCCGAGCATCAGCAGCGCCTTGCGCCCTTGCTGGTGCGCGCGCGTCGCCAGGGCCTTGGCCATGGCGCGGCCGTGGCTGTCGTCGATGTTGGCGTCGAAGTTCGCGTTGAGGGTGCCGTTGGGGTTCGGCTTGACGCGGCCCACGACGAGGTGGGTGATGCCCGCCAGGTCCACCGCGTCCACCGGCTGCATCCACAGTTGGTAGCCCACGAAGTAGCCCGTCACCCATTCGGTGGGCTCGCCCCCGGCGCGGGGCTGGATGGTGTTGGCGACCGCGACGGGGCCTTCCCCCTTCTCGTTGGTGGCCGCCACGGTGATGCGGTACGGCACGCCGTTGACCAGTCCGGGGATGACGGCGCTCGCGGCCGGCGCGTCCACCATCACGGAGACGCCCCCTGGCTCCGCCGTCAGCCGGTATTGGCGCAGCGGCCGGCCACCGTAGCTGGCTGGAGCCAGCCAGCTCACGAAGGCGTGGCCGTTGCCCGGCGTGGCCCGGACGCCACGGGGTTGGCCCGGGACGGTGGGGTTGGGGATGGAGAGGCCGGGCTGCGGCGTCACCAGCTCCGACTGCACGGAGGCGGGACCTTCCCCGTTGATGTTCACCGCCGCGACCTTGAAGGTGTACGCGAAGCCGTTGTGGAGGCCGCGCACGGTGGCCTGGAACTCGTCCGACGTGACGATGGCGCCGCCGCAGGCGGGCTCACATCGCACGATGTAGTACATGACCGGGTGGCCGCCGTCGCTCGTGGGCGGCAGCCACGTCACCAAGGCCTCGGCATCGGCTGCCTGGGCCGTGGCCGCGCCCGGGGCGCCCGGAAGACCCGGGTCCTCCGCGCCTCCAGCGGTGCAGCCAGCGAGTGTCCCCAACACCAGGCCAAGCCAGAGCTGTCTCCACACCGTGGACGGCTTCTTCACTGCGCACCCCCTGCGACGAGCCGCGTCATCTACACGCCTTGCGTTTCGCGGCGAACATGGAAAATGGTTGCAATTCTGTAAAGCCGTGGTTCGTGGAAGCGAGGCCTGCCGTGGAGGCTCTGCCCTGGAGACGCAGTGGGGTGGCGGGCCGCCTTTGCTAGCGTGAGGCGTCCCCACCGCGAGTCTTGCCGATGAAACGCATCCTCTTGTCGTTGTTGTTTGTCGTCGTTGCCCTCGCGGGGGTTCTCCTCACGAAGGCTTTTCGCTTCACCTCTCGGCAGGTCCAGCCGGAGGCGCCCGCGGAGTTCACCGTGGACGCGGATGCCGCCGCGGCCCGGCTGGGCGGTGCGCTGCGGCTCAAGACGCTGGCGGCGGCGGAGGGGCAGGCTGCGGAGGACGCCGCCTTCACCGCGCTCCACGACTACATGCGGGAGCAATACCCCCGGCTTCATCAGGCGCTGAAGCGCGAGCCCGTGGGGGCGCACTCGGTGCTGTACACCTGGACGGGGACGGACGCGTCGCTGCGCCCGGCGCTGCTGCTGGGGCACCTGGACGTGGTGCCCGTGGAGCCCGGCACGGAGGCGTCCTGGACTCACCCGCCCTATAGCGGGCTGGTGGCGGACGGCTATGTCTGGGGCCGGGGCGCGCTGGACGACAAGGGGAGCGTGTTCGGCATCCTGGAGTCGGTGGAGGCGCTGCTCGCGGCGGGCTTCCAGCCCAAGCGCACGGTGCTGCTCGCCTTCGGTGGGGATGAAGAGGTGGGTGGGCGCGAGGGCGCGGAGGCGATGGCGAAGCTGCTCCGCGAGCGGGGCGTGACGCTGGAATCCGTGCTGGACGAGGGCGGGATGATTGTGTCCGGCACCGTGCCCGGCGTGGCCTCACCGGTGGCCCTGGTCGGCGTGTCGGAGAAGGGCTTCGCCAGCGCGGAGTTGGTGGCGGATGGCGAAGGCGGCCATTCGTCCATGCCGCCGCCCCAGACGGCCGTGGGCGTGCTGAGCCGCGCCATCTCCCGGCTGGAGGATGCGCCCATGCCCGCGAAGCTGCGCGGTGGCAGCCGGGCCCTGTTCGAGTTCGCGGGGCCGGAGATGGGCTTCGGGATGCGCACGCTCTTCGCCAACCTGTGGCTGTTCGAGCCGCTGGTGCTGCGCCAGCTCACCGCGAAGGCCACCACCAACGCGGCGGTGCGCACCACCACCGCGGCCACCATGTTCGAGGGCAGCGAGCGCGACAACGTGCTGCCCGCCCGCGCCCGCGCGGTGGTGAACTTCCGCATCCTCCCCGGAGACTCCGTGGCGGGCGTGCTGGAGCACGTGCGGCGCGTGGTGGATGACCCGCGGGTGAAGGTGCGCACGCTGGGCTTCATCAGTGAACCGTCGCCCGTGTCGCGCATGGACTCCGAGGCGTGGTCGCAGCTCCAGCGCAGCGTGCGCCAGGTGTTCCCCGACGTCGTCGTGGCCCCGTACCTCATGCTGGGCGCGACGGATTCGCGCTACTTCACCGGGCTGAGTGAGAACGTCTACCGCTTCATGCCGCTGCGCCTGGACGGCGCCGACCTGTCACGCCTCCACGGCAAGGACGAGCGCGTGTCGGTGAAGGGCTACGCGGACGCGGTGCGCTTCTATGCCCAATACGTCCGCAACGTGGCCCAGTGACGCCGGTGGGAACGGGGGGAATGGCCCGCACGGGACGTGTGCGCCCCGTGCTTCACGCCGCTTCCGACTTTCTACGAAAGTGATGTTTCAGGCGTTGTTGTCATGAATGTAGATGTGCGCAGCAGACGGGGAGCTCATGGAAAGTCCGTTCTGCCTGCACATCTGTGCGCCGTCTGCACCGCGCATCCGTTGACCTGCCGTGACGCGTTGACAGCGGTGCGAAGCACTTTCAGCATTTGCTCCCATGGTGAACCCCCATCGCAGGTCTCGGCTGGCGAGCGCGTTGCTCGCATCTCTTCTCTTCACATTGGTGGCCTGTAACGGCGGGGGAGGCTCGACGAAGCCCGATGCCGGCACCGGCCCGAACACCCCGGACGGGTCGACGCCGGATGCTGGCGACGACTGTGGTGACGGCCAGCGCCAGTCCGGCGAGGCCTGTGACGACGGCAACAGGGTGGACGGTGACGGCTGTAACGCGACGTGCACCACGGTGGAGGGCGGGTTCATCTGCGAGGTGCCAGGAGCGCCGTGCGTCCACCTGGTGAACTGCGGAAACGGCCGCGTCGAGGACGGCGAGGAGTGCGACGACCGGAACCTGGTCAGCGGTGATGGTTGCAACGGGAGCTGCCGGGTCGAACGTGGCTGGGCGTGCCCGGCCCAGGGTGGCCGCTGCCGCGCCAAGGAGTGCGGTGACAACATCATCGCCGGTGATGAGGAGTGCGAGGATGGCAACACCACTCCGGGCGACGGCTGCAGCGACGTCTGCCGGCTCGAGGAAGGCTGGAAGTGCCCGCCGGGTCAGCCGTGCAGCCGCACCACCTGTGGTGACGGCATCACCGAGGGCACCGAGCAGTGCGACGACGGCAACACCGTGATGGGTGACGGCTGCTCGCCGCTGTGCACCAAGGAGCCCCGCTGCTCGGATGGAAACTGCGAGGAGACGTGCGGCGACGGGCTCATCCTCCCCAACAGCGCCGTTGAGGAGTGCGACGACGGCAACACGCGCGCCAATGACGGCTGCTCGCCGGACTGCAAGTTGGAGGATGGCTTCGCGTGCGTGCTCATCGAGCAGGAGCCGCCGGCGCAGGTGTCCATCCCCGTCGTCTACCGTGACTTCCGCGGTTGGGACCTGCCCGCCGATCCGGCGAATGACCTGCCCCGCGGCCACGAGGACTTCCAGAACCGGAACGCGGGCCGTGAGGATGGCATCGTCGAGAACCGGCTCGATGCCAATGGCCGCCCCGTCTACGCGAAGGAAGGACAGGCGTCGAACAACACCAGCAACCGGGCCAATTTCGACCAGTGGTACAAGGCGGTCGAGAACGTCAACAAGACCATCGTCGGCTCCTTCGTGCTGGGGCGGCAGTCCGATGGCTCGTACGTGTTCGATAACGATGCGTTCTTCCCGCTCGACGATGTCAGCGGCAGTTGGGTGGCCGAGGGCCACGAGCCGCTGCGCAGGGACTTGGCGAGGCAGCAGCGCAACTTCCACTTCACCAGCGAGGCCCGCTACTGGTTCGAGTACAAGGGCTCCGAGGAGCTGACGTTCCGCGGTGACGACGACGTGTGGGTCTTCGTCAACGGCCGGCTGGCGCTGGACCTGGGCGGCGTGCACGGCCCGGCGGATGGCACCATCTTCATGTCGGGCCAGGCGAGCACGCTGGGGCTGCGGCGGGGCGGCATCTACGAGGTGGTGGTGTTCCAGGCCGAGCGCCACACCGAGGGCTCGTCGTACCGCCTCACGCTCAACAACTTCCTCACCGCCCGCACCGAGTGCACCGCCACCTGCGGCGACGGCGTGGTGGACGCGGATGCCGGCGAGGAGTGCGACGACGGCGTCAACGCGGGTGGCTATGGTGAGTGCGGCCGTGGCTGCCTCTGGGGCCCCCGATGCGGCGACGGCGAAACCCAGGAGAACGAGGGCGAGGAGTGCGACGACGGCAACACCGTCAGCCGCGATGGTTGCAGCTCAACGTGCCGGCTGGAGATTGGCTGAGCCCGTCGTCCTGAGGTGAAGGTCGAGGCGCCGCTCCGGAAGGTTCGTCCTTCCGGAGCGGGGCTTCCCTGAAATCAATGAGTTCGTGCTGCCAAGGGAGCAGGCAGCCTCCGCTGGACGGGCGTCTGCTATCGTCCGCGCGCCTCATGGCCTCCCGTTCGTTCGCGCTTCCGCTGTGCGTCATGTTGCTCGCGCTTGCCGCGCCGGCACGGGGGGCGGTGGTGCGCCCGGGCTTGCCTCCTCCCGAAGAGGTCATGGCGACGCTGCGGCAGTTGGAGACGGCCCGGGCACGCGGCCGTGCCAGCGCGATGGACAGCGAGCTGGAAGAGCAGTCACGGGTCCGGCCCGGGGATTTGATGCCGCGGATGTACCGGGCGTGGCTCACCTTTCCCTCGGACGCGTGCTGGAACGAGCTGAAGGCGCTCTCCACCCTGGACCCGGAGAATCCGTGGCCCTTCGTGGGCATGGGGCTCATCTACGTGCGGTGGGGGCTGCTGGCGGAGGCGCGACCGCCCATCGCCGCCGCCCTGAAGCAGGTCCCTGGCTTCGCACCAGCGCTGTGGGCGCAGGGCGTGTTGCTCCAAGCGGAGGGCAAGCCCGCGGAGGCGGAAGTCCGGCTGCGTGAGGCGCTCGCTCAGTTGGATGCGCCGCAGATTCGGACGTCCCTGGCCATGTTGCTGGCGGGGATTCCCGAGCGGGAAGCGGACGCGCGCGCGGAGCTGACGCGGACCGTGGAGGCGTGGCCCGAGCAGCCCGAGGCGCTGCGGAAGCTGGCGCAGTTGGCCCGCGCAGCCAACGACGTGCGTGCGGCGGCGACCGCGGGCGAGAAGCTGGTGGCCCTCAAGCCCCGGGACAAAGATGCGCACCGGCTCCAGGCCGACCTGTGGCTGGCCGCCTCGGAGAAGGAGAAGGCCGCCGGGTCGCTGGAGCGCTACGCGGAGCTGGGCGGCATGGAGCCTGCGGCCCTGGGGTTGCTGGTGCGGTTGTATCGGGAGCTGGGCCGCGCCGACGTGGAGGACAAGGCCCTGGTCCGGCTCGTCGCCGCCGCGCCAGAAGACCCGGAGCCGTTGCTTCGCCTGGCCGAGCTGGCCGAAGCGCGCGGAGATTCCAAGGCGGCCGAAACCCACCTGGTGAAGGCTTCCGAGCGAGCGCCCGCCCGCGCCGACATCCACGTGCTGCGGGCCCGATTGGTGTTGAAGCAGGAGCGTCACCAGGATGCGCTGGCCGCCTACCGCGCGGCGCTGGCTGCGCCCGAGCGCCGGGTCGCCGAGGCCGAGAGCGAAGCCGCCGCGCTGGTGCGCCACTTCCGGTTGCCGTCCCAGCCCGCTCGGGGGACCCAGGACCAGATATACAACCGGGTGTCATTGGGCCTGGTCGCGCTCTACATGAACCGGCTCCAGCAGACGCCGGGCATCAAAGGCAACCTCAAGGTTCAAGTCCAGGTAGACGCGTCCGGCCGGGCCACCGGCGTGACGGTGCTCTATGACAGCCTCAACGAAGCGGTCATCACCGGCCACGCCCACTTCGCGTTCATGGACGCGCAGTACCCGCCGGGGCCCGACACGCCCGTGTTCCAGTACGTCTTCCGTCCGCCGAAGTGAGCCACGGACCCGGCCGTGCCTGTTCTGGCTCAGCCGGGCCGGTGGTCGCGGTGACTTACGGATTGCGCTGCTTGTGCTCGGTGCCGCTGCCGCCGTAGCCCTGCACCTGGTTGCGCATCCGCTCCCAGGTGGCGCGAGCCTGCCGCTCCTGCTGCTGCTGCGACTGGAGCTTGCGCTGGGACTCCTCCACCTTGCGCTGGGCGTCCGCCGTGGCGGAGGCGAAGTCGGCCTCGGACAGATTCTGGGCGCGCACGTCCTGGTTCGTCTTCAGGGCCTCGTACTCGGCCTGGCTGAGCTTCGCGTCGGCCTCCGCCAGCTCGCTCTCCCGCAGGTCCTTCAGGGCCTCCATCGTCTTGATGGTGTGCTCGCGGTACCTCACCTGGGCCTGGGCCGCGCTCATGCTGGAGTCCGCGCTTTTCAGCTCGGCCTGCGCCTGGGTGATGTTGCTGCTCTGCCCGGTCGCGTTGGCGGCCTTCAGCGCTTCGTCATGCGCTTTCCGGCGGGACTTGGCCGCGTCCTCGTTGCGCCTGGCCACCTCCAGCTCCCGGCGCGCATCATTGAGGGCCACGTCGGAGCGGGTCACCGCGTCCTGGGCCGTGCGCCGCTGCGTCTGGGCCTCGCGGACGTCGCCCAACTGGCTCTCGGGTACCCGGGCCAGCCATGACTCGTCCACCTTCGCCGAGCGCGTCGAGCTGCACCCAACGCTCGCCACCGACAGGGCCGCTCCCATCATCACGCCCGCAAGAACCCGACGCCTTCTCGATTGAAACATGCTCCGTCTCCTCTCCGTGTGCGCGTGTTGCCTGCAAAGACGGTAGTCACGCACCGCTGGGGAGGCAGACGGCAGGGAGGCGTGCCGTGGCGCTGCCCTGACGGGGATGGGCGCGAGCGCCTGCCCGCACGCTCGCTCCACCAAGGGGGACGGTCAGCGCTTCTCCAGGACGACGGCGTAGAACTCGATGCCCACGCCCTCACGGTCCTCGTCGGTGATGTGCTCCGGGGGCAGCCCGAGGAACTCGCGCACGGGCAGCACGCCGGTGGCATCCCGGGCCCAGGGGCCACACAGGTCCAGGTACTCGGGCAGGGAGTAGAGCTGGAAGGACTCGCCCATCTGCCGGAACATGCCGACGAACTGCTCCCACTTCGGGGTGCTGAGGTCCGGTGACTTCGTCTCGAAGGTGGTGAACAGCTTCGAGCCCGGGGCTGCCCAGTCGTACAGGTCACGGAAGAACTGGCGGTTCTCCTCTGCGGACAGGAACACGGTGATGCCATTGGCGCCGAAAGCGACGCGGCGCTCTCCCCCCAGGAAGGCATTGACGTCCGGCCGCCGCAGGAAGGCGCCCGCCTGGCGGATGTCGCATTCCATGTAGCGGACGCGAGGCGTGTCCCCCAGCAGATGGTGGGCCGTGGTGATGGTGAGCGGATTGACGTCGCTGTAGAGCACGCGGGCGTCTGGCAGCACGGCGTGGACGTGGTCCCCGGTGGGCAGCCCCGACGCGAAGTCCACCCAATGGTGGAAGCCGTCGGCCGCCAGGCGCTGCGCGGCGGTGCGCAGGCAGGCGCGCAGCATGGGCACCCACTTCCGGGTGGAGGGCACCAGCGAGAACAGGTACTCCGCCGCTTGCCGGTCGGCTTCGAAGTGGTGCGTGCCTCCCAACGTGTAGTCGTAGATGCGGGCGGCATTGGGGACGTTCGGGTTGACGCCCGGGATTCGGGCGAGCGCTTCGGTATCCATGCGGTCAGGGCCTCCAACGTATCGACGTGGTCTGCGGAATTTCTTCGGGGCTGGTGCGGATGAGGCTCACCAGCAGGAAGTCGCCCTGTTCCAGGGCGACGACGGGGTGGTCCGAGTGGGCCTGCGCGCGGCCGGGGATGCCCATGAGGGGGAAGCTGCCGAGCCAGAGGCCCTGGTAGGGGAGGCGCTGGAGGTCGGGGCGCGCGGACATGGCGCCATCGTATGCGCCGGGCGCGATTTCCCGCACCTCGGGTGATTCCCACCAGCACGGATGGTCGCCTCGGACGGGGGTGGTACAGTCGCCGCCACTGCATGGCTCTTCTCCCCGCGTCTCGTCTGGATGTGCTTCGCGCTGCCCTCCTCGTGTTGGTGACGAGCTGCGCTACCCTGGTGTTGGAGCTGGCCGCCGCCAGGTTGCTGGCGCCCTTCATCGGGGCTTCGCTCCACACGTGGACGAGCATCATCGGCGTGGTGCTCGCGGGCATCAGTCTGGGCAGCTATGCCGGAGGCCGGCTGTCGGAGCGGGGCGCATCGTTCCGGTGGCTGGCGGGCCTCACCGCGCTGGGGGCGGTGCTCGCGCTCCTGCCGCTGGGGTGGGTGGCCGTGCTGGGGGATGGCGCCGCGCTGCGCCCCATCCCCGTGCTGCCGCGCACCTTCCTGCTCACCTTCCTGGGCTTCTTCCCCGTCAGCTTCGTGCTGGCCATGGTGACGCCGCTGGCGCTCCGGCTGCTGCTGCCGGACCTGGGGCGCGCCGGGCGCATCGTGGGCCTGCTGTACGCGCTGGGCACGTTGGGGAGCCTCGCGGGCAACTTCCTCACGGGCTTCGTGCTGGTGGCGTGGTTCCCCGTGCCCACCATCGTCCTCACCGTGTCGGGCGCGCTGATGTTGTGCGCGCTGCTGGCGCTGCCCAAGGCCTCCGTGTCCGCGCCGCCCGTCGAACCGGCGGCCCCCGCGACAGCCGGCGCCGTGACGGCAGCGGATGCCGCGCCGTCCTCGACGGGCGTGGACCTGCGCACCCGGCCCGTGCTGGCGTGCTTCCTGGTGGCCAGCGCGAGCTTCTGCACGCTCGCCATCGAACTGGCGGCCAGCCGCATCCTGGCGCCTACCGTGGGTGTTTCCCTGCTGAGCTGGACAGGCATCATCGGCGTGGTGCTGACGGGCATGGCGCTGGGCAACTTCCTGGGCGGCCACCTGGCGGACCGGTGGCCCCGGCAGGAGGTGCTCGCCGGCTCCATGCTGCTGGCGGCGGCCAGCTGCCTGCTGATTCCGCCCATCCATCAGTGGCTGGTGCTGAAGGGCTACTTCGACGGCCTGGGCCTGCAGGCTCGCATCGTCGGGTACACGGCCGCGGTGTTCCTGCTGCCGGTGACGGCCCTGGGCACGCTGTCACCCCAGGTGCTCCGGTTGGCGCTGGCGGACGTGGAGCGGGCGGGGCGCACCGTGGGCCGGTTGTACGCGTGGAGCACCGCGGGTGCGCTGCTGGGCTCGTTCCTCACCGGCTGGTGGCTCATCGCGAAGGTGGGCGTCTACCCGCTGGTCATGGGAGCCAGCCTGGGCCTGGTGGCGCTGGCGGCCTTCGTGGGGCAGGTGTGGCGGCGGCCCCTCTTCGTCGGCGCCACCGCGGGCACGCTCGCGCTGGCGGGCATGTTCGGCGCGCTGGGGCTGTTCGCGTCGCCGTGCACGGAGGAGACGGACTACTTCTGCATCAAGGTCAACCAGGTGGAGCATGACGGTCGGCGGCTGCTGGCCATGCAACTGGACCACCTGACGCACACCATGGTGGACCTGGAGGACCCGTCGTACCTGGGCTACCCGCACGGGTACATCCACTCGGAGGTGGTGCGCCACGTGGCCGCGCGCACCGCGGAGCCCCGGGTACTCGTGATTGGCGGCGGCGGCTACGTGGTGCCGCGCTGGGTGGAGACCTACGTCCCGCAGGTCCGGATGGAGGTGGTGGAGATAGACCCGGCCGTGACGCGCATCGCGCTGGAGCGCTTCGGTGTGAAGCCGGACACGCGCATCGCCTCCTTCAGCCTGGATGGGCGGCAGTACCTCCAGGAGATGGCGGAGCGCGGCGCGTACGACTTGATTGTCCAGGACGCGGTGAACGACCTGTCGGTGCCCTACCACCTGATGACGCGCGAGTACGACATGCTGGTGCGCTCGCTGCTCAAGCCGGACGGCCTCTACCTGCTGACCGTCATCGACGAGATTCCCCGGGGCTCCTTTCTGCGCTCGGCCCTCCGGACGATGCAGGAGGTCTTCCCCCACGTGGAGCTGCTCCACGACGCCCGCAGTGGCTCCAAGGGGCAGGGTGTCTACATCGTCGCGGGCTCGGCACGGCCCATGGAACTGGAGCGTCTCCCGGAGCTGCTGCGCGGCGTGGGCATCGAGCAGCCGCGCACAGGCCGGGTGCCTCGCGCGGAGATTGACGCCTATCTGGCCGCGGGCCCCGCGTTGCTGCTCACGGATGACTTCGCTCCGGTGGACAACCTGCTCGCGGAGCTCTTCCTCCTCCGCGAACAGGTCGCGCCGTAGCTCAGCGCTTCACGGCTTCGATGATGCACGTGCCGGCCTGGGTGGGGCGGATGCCCACCAACTCCCAGGAGGTCCGGGTCAGCAGTGTCTGGAATTCGTTGGCCGTGCGCTCCCGTCCGTCCGCCAGCACCATCATGTTGAGGTCCATCAGGGGCACGGGAGAGGGCGTCTGGTTGTCGGGCATCACCAGCTCCATCACGAAGAGCCGGGCTCCCGCGGGCGCCGCGGCATGGATGTTCCGCAGGATGGCGGTGGCGGACTCCTCGTCCCAGTCGTGAAGGATGTGTTTGAGGAGGTAGGCCTCGGCGGAGGGGAGGCCCGGCTCGAAGAAGCTGCCGCCCACCAGCTCCACCCGTCCATGGAGGCCCTGGGCTTCCATTGGGGCCTTCGCGCCTTCGAGCACGTGCGGCAGGTCGAAAAGAATGCCCCGGCAGGAGGGGTTGGCGCGCAGCACCCGCGCTAGCAGCGCGCCCTGGCTGCCGCCGATGTCCGCCACATGGGCGAAGGGGGAGAAGTCGACCTGTTGCGTCAGCTCATGGGCCACCAGGGCCGACAGGTTGCCCATGGCCCGGGCGAAGTGCGTCGCCTCTTCGGGGTGCTTGGCGAAGTGCTCCCAGATGTCTGTCCCCAGGGCCTCGCGGACGGTGGACTTCCCGGTGCGGACGGCCTCGATGAGCTGGCCCCAGGGCAGCCAGTGGGCGCGGTCACTCTGCGCGATGGCCACGTCCCGCAGCGAGCCGGGGATATCCGAGCGGAGCCCTTCGCCCATGGGCGTCAGGGCAAAGGTCCGCTCACCGACCTCCTGGAAGACGCCCGCGGAGATGCCGCCTCGCAGCAGCCGGTACAGGCCATCCGCGCTGATGCCGAGCTCGTCCGCCAGCGCGTCACTGCTCCGCGGGCCCTTGGAGAGCAGGTCCGCGATTCCCAGACGGGCCGCCGTGCCAATGACCTGGGTGAGCCAATAGCCGCCGATTCGCTCATAGAGTAGCTGCGTGGGAAACGGAGTCCCGCCGGGAGTCTTGTCCATGCTTGGAGTCTAACAGCGCTCAAATCCTGTCATCACCAGGGATGACGCCAATAAGCCGTGATCCGAGACTCCCCGGCGGCGCCAGGACAGGGCGCGGCGCCAGGGAGCCCACCGCGCCGGGCTACTTGCCCTTGCTGTAGTCGCGGCTGGCGATGACGCCCTGGACCTCGGCCAGCGCGCGGGCGCCGGACGCGGACTCGAGCGCCTTCTCGGCGATGGCCTGGACCTGGCGCTTGGCCTCGGCCAGCTCCGTCTGAAGCGTCTGGAGCGCCTGGGCCTGCTTGGTGGCGGTCTCCTTGAGCGAGGAAATCTCCATGGCGGCGACGCGCTGCGCCGTCTCCGCGTCCTTGGTGGCGAGCGTGAGCTTGAGCTCCCACTCGGACTTCACCCGGTTGCCGGTGATGGCCGCGGCGGTGTCCGTCTCCTTCTTGAGCACCAGCGGGAAGTCCGCCACCTGCTTGCGCAGGTCCTCCAACTCCTTCTCACGCTGCTTCAGGGCGTCCTCGCGGGTGGCCCAGTCCTTCTCCAGCTTCTCCTTGCGGTCGCGCTCGGTGGCGGCCTGCTGGCGCAGCGACTCGGCGAAGGCATCCTGCTCCTTCTTGCGCTGGAGCTGGGTGTCATAGGCGTACTCCTCCTCGGCGCGCTTGCGGGAGACCTCGGTGGCCTGCCGCTCGGAGGACTGGTCCGCGGCGGCCTTCGCCCGGGTGTCCTCGATGTCCTTCTGGAGCCGCTCCATCTCCGCCTCGAGCTCGGCCTTCTTCTTGTCGTACTCGGCCACGAGCACGTCGATGGCGCTGGCGGCCACGTCCTTGCCGTGCAGCCCGTTCAGCTCCTCCGTCTTGAGCTGGATGGCCTCGTCGAGCTGCTTCAGCTCCTCCACCAGCGAGATGACCTGCTCGTTGATGCCGGCCAGCGTCTTGTTGATGGTGAGGCCCGCCTCCGTGACTTTCTTCACGGCGGATTCGGCGGTGAGGCTGGACACGTCCGCGAGGACGTTCTTCGCGTGGGCCTCCTGCGCGTCCTGCTCCTTGGTGGAGACGATGGGCTTGTTGCGCGCCTTGCGAGCGAGCTCCTCGAAGGCGGCCTTGGTGGCCTCGGTGGAGCGGTTGCGGGCGACGACATTGCGCTTGGACGTCTTACGAGTAGCCATGTGACTCTCCAGGTAGGGCACGGCCAGGGCAGGCCGTGAGGCCTGCGAGGGACGTGAGGGTTTCGTGGAATCGCTGGTCCCCTTTTGGGGCGACCATGGGAAAAAGATACCTGGGGGGTCTGACATGGTTGGTCGGGTTTCAGGCGGTCTGGCGGGGTGCTTGGAGCCCCCAGAAGCGCCTCTGGGCGGCCAGGGCGGCGAGGCTTGGGGCACAGCGCCCTTGTCCTCGGGGCCGGGGCCCGGCTAACTCGCAGTCCCCGAAACGGCTCAAGGGAGAGCGTCAATGCAGGTCGTCAGTGTGAAGAAGGCCCTCGCGGGAGGGGTGGAGGAGGGGACGAAGGTGGAGGTCCGCGGCTGGGTGCGCACGCGCCGCGACTCCAAGGCGGGCATCAGCTTCGTCAACGTCAGCGACGGGTCGACGTTCGACCCCATCCAGGTCGTCGCTCCGAATTCGCTGCCCAACTACGAGAAGGAAATCCTGCACCTCACCGCGGGCTGCTCGGTCATCAGCCGGGGCACGCTGGTGAAGTCCCAGGGCAAGGGGCAGGCCTATGAAGTCCAGGCGGACGAAGTCCAGGTGCTGGGCTTCGTGGACGACCCGGACACGTACCCCATCCAGCCCAAGCAGCACACGCTGGAGTTCCTGCGCGACGTGGCCCACCTGCGCGTGCGCACCAACACGTTCAGCGCCGTCACGCGCGTGCGGCACCGCGCCGCCCAGGCCGTCCACCGCTTCTTCGACGAGGAGGGCTTCTTCTGGGTCAACACGCCCATCATCACCGCGAGCGACGCGGAGGGCGCCGGGCAGATGTTCCGCGTCTCCACGCTGGACGCGGTGAATCCGCCGCGCACGTCGGACGGGAAGATTGACTGGCACAAGGACTTCTTCGGCAAGGAGGCGTACCTGACCGTCTCTGGCCAGCTCAACGCGGAGGCCTACGCCCTGGCTATGTCCAAGGTGTACACGTTCGGCCCCACGTTCCGGGCGGAGAACTCCAACACCACGCGGCACCTGGCCGAGTTCTGGATGATCGAGCCGGAGGTTGCCTTCGCGGACCTCAACGAGGACGCGAACCTGGCCGAGCGCTTCCTCAAGCATGTCTTCAAGGCGGTGCTCAATGACTGTGCGCCGGACCTGAAGTTCTTCGAGGAGCGGGTGCAGAAAGGCGTCATCGAGCGCATGGAGAAGTTCATCAACTCCAGCTTCGAGCGCATCGACTACACCGAGGCCGTCGAAATCCTGAAGAAGGCCAAGAAGAAGTTCGAGTTCGAGCCCGAGTGGGGCAAGGACCTCCAGACGGAGCACGAGCGCTATCTCACCGAGGAGCACGTGGGCCGGCCGGTGGTGGTGATGAACTACCCGGAGGCCATCAAGTCCTTCTACATGCGCCTGAACGATGACGGGAAGACGGTCGCCGCCATGGACGTGCTCGCCCCGGGCATTGGCGAAATCATCGGCGGCAGCCAGCGCGAGGAGCGCCTGGATGTGCTGGATCAGCGCATCCAGAAGTTCGGCCTGAAGCCGGAGAGCTACCAGTGGTACCGCGACCTGCGGCGCTACGGCTCCGTGCCACACGCGGGCTTCGGGCTCGGCTTCGAGCGGCTCATCGTCTACATGTGCGGTCTGCAGAACATCCGGGACGCGATTCCCTACCCGCGCGTGCCGGGCTCCGCGGCGTTCTAAACCGCCGTCCGAGTGTCCCCTCCACCGAGGGAGGGGACACCCGCCCGTTCAGGGCAACTGGCTCTCCAGCGCGTCCCAGCGGGTCCGAATCCACTGGCGCACGTACTCGATTTCCTTCTCGTAGGAGTTGAAGTCCTTGCGCGTGTGCCAGTGGGGGAAGTTGCCATGGCCGCCCCACGGGTCATTCGGGTCGCCGAAGGCGCGGTGCTTGGCGCCCCACTTCGCCCAGTCACGCCGCGCGGAAGGCGCCGTCTCCTGGACGTAGCCGTCGATGAGGGCCTGCATGACCTCCACGTTCAGGCTGCCGTGCAGCAGCGCCCGGTAGCGCTCGCGCAAGGGCCCGGCGATGGTGGGGTCGGCCAGCATGCGCTGGAAGAGCAGGTTGTCCGCCCGGAAATTGGGCCGCGCCGTGGGTGAGGTCCGGGTGGTGTCGTAGGTCTGCCCGAAGCTCGCGTCCAAGTCCCAGGGGATGAAGCGCCAGGGGCCGCCGGTGGCCGGGTCGTAGGCGTGGTAGGCATTCTTCGCCTGCGAGTCCACGCCCAGGATGAGCGTGTTGAAGATCCACCAGTCTTCGTAGTCCCGCGCATTCATCCGCTGCGGGAAGCCGGCGCGGAAGGCGTCCGCGTTCGAGTCCGCGATGAAGGCGGTGAGCGCCTCCATGGGCGCGAAGGCGCCAGGCTCGCCTTCCTCGGGATCGCCCTCCGACTTTTCGAAGCCTTCGTGGAGGCTGCTCTTGGTCGTGCCGTCTTTGCGCAGGCGCGAGAAGTTGGCGCGGTGGTCCACGGCCTTGAAGGCGTCCGCGTCCTTGTCGATGCCGTGCGCGGCCATCAGGCGTTTGTTGACGTGGTCCGCAGCCGTGTAAAGGCCGACGTATTTGTTGTTGGCGTAGAGCACCGCGCTGTAGGTGCGCAGGTGGATATGGCCCGGGCTCATCCGGCTCCACACGTCGAAGGCGAGCCGTGAGCGAATGTAGGAGTTGTCATTGAACGTGGTGATGAGCACCACGCGCTTGCGGTCCTCGAAGCCGTTTCCGAAGACAGGCTCGGTGAACAGGTCCTCGTCCGGGAATTTCAGCGTGAGGCTGCGCTTGGGAAACACACTGGAGGTGGCGCCCCGGTACTTCGCCTCCAGGTCGAAGCGCTGGCCCCGGTAGACGAGCTGCACCGGCAGGTAGCCGCCCGCCGTCAAACCGCCCTCGTAGGAGAGGTGGAACACCGGCAGGCCGAACTCCTCCGTGTAGGCCGCCGGGTCGACGATGGGGACGTTGCCGGGCGCGGACTCGTTCTCCGCCACGCCGACCTTGAGCGTGCCCGTCTCGCCGGTGCTCTCTTCCCGGAGCGTGAGGTGCCACACGGCGGCCTGGTCCTTGCCGGGCGTCCAGCTCAGGGTGCCCGTGGCCGCATCGAACCGGGCGCCGGGCGGCAGGTTGTCCACGACGAAGCGCGTGTCCGGCGCGGCATGGCCGGTGGTGCACGTCACGGTGGCGGAGACGGGCTCGCCTTCGAGCACCCAGCGTGGCTCGCCCGCGGTGGGCTCACAGAGGTTGGACTGCGGCGGTGGGCCGCCGTCGGGCTCGCCGCCGTCAGGGGGACCTGGGCCGGTTCCCGCGTCGGGTGTCGTCCCTCCGTCCGTGCCGTTCGTGGGCAGGCCTGCGTCGGGAAGCGTCCCGTTGTCAGGGGGCTCGCTGGCGGGGTCCGGAAGGCCACGGCTTCCGGAGTCGCCACCACACGCCACCATCAGCCCCGCGACTCCCGCCAGGAACATCCTTGGAAAGCGTTTCCCGCCCACCTGAGCCCTCCCCCCTCGAACAACGCCCCGTCACGGCTCGCAGGATTAACCATTCCGTGACGCGCCTGGCACCCCCCGCGGTGCCGGCGTTGTCGGTTCGTGGACGCCGCCGGAGGGAGGGCGCCCGGCGAGGTCAGGACGGGACACGCGGTGTCCGGTGGGCAACCTCCCTGGGCCAGCAGCTTCTGGATGGCGCGCGTCGATGGCCTGGAGCTTCGCCGCCGCGAAGGTCTCCAACTCGGAGGGGGAGGGGATGCGCCCGTCCTCCATCGCGAGGAAGGCGGCGACCTCCCGCAGCGTGAAGCCCAGCCCCTGCGTCCGCCGGACGAAGCGCACGCGCATCACATCCTCCGGGGGGACTCGCGGTAGGCGCTCTGCGTCCGGCGGGGCGGGGGCAGTCGCTTGCGCCGTTCGTCGAACCGGCGCGTGGGAATGCCCACATCCGCGGCCCGGGCCAGCTCGCTTCCAGGGGACTATCCGGCTTTGAGTCGCACGGAATCAGAGGCGTGCTTCGCGAGCGCCTCGGCGATCTGGTCCGACTTCCACAGCGGGTCCAGGCAGGGGCAGAAGTAGCCGGGGCCCGCCTTCTCGCGCACGGCCCAGGTGAAGAACTCGCGGGCGGTGTCGTGGAGCTCCTCGGGCAGGAAGAGGGCGGCGACGTCGTACTCGGTGAAGCGGAGCAGGCCCGGCACGCGCCACTCGCGCTCCCAGTCGAAGCGGTAGCTGTAGGGCGCGTTGTGATGGTCGCCCTGGATGTCCACAAAGGGCGTCATGGACCAGATGGGCTCTTGCAGGGGTGAAGGCGCCGCGAGCGCGCGCTCCACCTGATGCTTCAGGGCGAGGTGCGCGGGGGAGGCGTACTGGACGTACCAGACAGGGCCGCCGCCCTGGGAGAGGATGTAGGTCTTGCTGAAACCAATGCCATACAGGCTGCGGCGCTGGACGAGCCGGGCGAGCTGGTCCAGGGGAATCTCGCTGAAGCACACGGAGCGGTGGCGCTCGGCGACGGCGGGCTCTCGGCGGGCGATGCCGAAGCCCTCGGCGCCGGGGATGAGCGTCCGGGCGCCGAGGATGCTCATCATGTTCTGGTAGGCGTCACGATAGGGTGGTCCCGGCTTCGTGAAGTGAACCACGAAGTCAGACATGTCTCGCCACTGTGGATTCGTCTGGTAGCCGAGCATCATCCCTACTCCGCAGGCAATGTCTCGGACAGAGCGGGGGGATGCAACTCGAACGACGCGTGGCACGCCGCGCCTGCCTGTCTTGTATTCAGGGGGACGAGGGCTGCCGGCGCAATGCGTTGCTCCCGATTGCCAGGCAGGGAAGCCTCCTGGGGGCAGGAGCCGTTTGAGGCGGCAGCCCGGTTGAGGGAGCCGCCGAGGCAGGGGACGAAGCGCCGCTGAGCGCGGCGGGGGGCCTGGACCGCGCACGGCAGCGGTGTGTCCGTCCACGTGCCGCAGGGGCCCCGCCCCCTCTGGGCGGAGGCGCGCATTTCCCGCTGATTTTTTTCACATCGCCTGCGAGAGTGAAAATCGCGACATTTCAGGTTGTCGAATTTCAGGATTTTGCGGCCATGGCCCGCCTGCGGGGACGTCAAAGGCGCGGCTCACGACGCGCCCGGCGAACCCATGGCCTTTCCTTGTCACAATGCTTGACACGCGATGGAACGGATGAGGTCGAACATGTCTGGACGGTCGTTGCTGGCAGTGTCGTTTGTCGTCTTGGCCTGCGCGCCGGCGACCGCGCAGACGGGGCAGTGGTCGCAGCCGGCAAAGACCGAGCAATGGTCGCAACCGTCGCAACAGCAGCCGCAGGCCCAGCCGCGCACGCAGGCGCAATCGCCTGCCCAGACGCCGCCCACGCCGGGCAAGGGCGGGCCCGGCCAGTCCCAGCCGGGCCTCGCGTCCAGCCCCACCACCACCCAGCAGGTCGATCCCCGGGCGATGGACAATCCGGAGGTCGTCCAGCCGCAGGGCAAGGTCCCGGCCGGCATGGTGGGGCGCTGGAATCTGTGGGTGCCGGGCGGCATCTGGTACAGCACCGACGGCAGCCGCATCTATCGCAACTATACGCAAGGAGCCGCCATGAACAGCCTGACCATCCGCGCCAACGGCACCTACAACTGGGGCGGGACGGCGGGCCGGCTGACGGAGATCCGCCCCTGGTTTGCGCAACCCGGCGAGCGCTATTTCGCCGTCCAGCTCGATGCCGACCTCAAGTACATGGCGCGCCACGATGCGGGGAAGGGCAAGATCGACCTGTTCTTCTGGGGTGTGGGCGGCCACGCGGCGACCGGCACGCGCTGAGGCGTGCGGCGGCGCCTCGGCGGCCTCTGCGCCCGACCCGCACGCTGCGATGCCGCGGCCGCTGCGGGGCCGCGTCATCACCCCTCGCGTCGCGGTAGCCGGGGCGCTCCGGGCCCACGGACCGGCGGCGTGGAGTCCCCCTCCATCGCCCAGAGGGCGGGGCCTCCAGCCGTGCCTCCATGCGCGGCGCTACGGGGACGACGCAATCCTGTTCTCGCGCCCGCGCTCTTCGTAGTCGGGCCAGCCGAAGTGGCCTTCGTACTCCTCGACACCCAGCTCCGCGGTGGCCGAGGCGCGCAGGGCCTCGAACTGGCTGCTGTCCCGCAGCTCGAGCAGCGTCGCGACGAGCATCTTCCCCAAGTGCTCCTCGAGTTTCGCGTGCGCCTCGGGCGTGCCCCAGGTCCCATCCTCGCGGGCCGCGAGCTTCGCGCCATCGAGGCCCACCAGGGACGGCTTGTGGTCCTTCACGTCGGCCCAGCGCGGGACGAGGAGCTCCGCGAAGCCGAAATGAGTCATTGCGTCGCCACGTCCCGGCTCGGCCGCCGGGTCGAGGTCGAAGCTCACGTTCAGCGTCCCGTTGTCGGTGGAGTACTGGAGCTCCAGTCGCTGGAGCGGCCGTGCGTCCTGGACCCGGGAGAAGTCCTTCACCGCCTTGGCGAGGAACTTCGCGACGCGCTGGCGCTCCTTGCCCAAGTCCAACGGAGCGACCTTCTTCTTCGGGGGAATCGCGACGTAGTACGAGGCGCGGAAGGCACCCTCGGTGCCCTCCCACGGAGCCAGGGCGATGAAGGCCTCGGTCTCGTGGCCCTTCGCGTTCTTCAACACCAGGTCACACCAGTACGTCGGTTGCGGGTGCAGGCGCTGCGTGCGGAAGATGGACCACCGGGGCTGCACGAAGGGCTTCAGCGTCGCGCTCGTGACTCGAAAGCCGCTCGTGCCGAGTCCCCGGATGAAGCTGTCGTTCTGACGGGGAGGGCCGGCCTCCGGAAAGTCGGGATGCTCGTGCGCCCGCAGGCCAGACCAGTCACGGGCATCGAACAGCTCGCGCCAGCGGTCCACGAAGGCGACCGCGCCCGGGGGCGGGGGAGGAGAGGACGTCATGCGGCCGCTATACCTCAATGACCGCGCGGCTTGGGCTCCTGCCGCGTCTGCTGCAACCCGTCGTCATCAGGGCCGCGAGGCGGTGACCCAGACGCCGGGCCTGGGGCGCAGGGTGATGGCGGGCGTGGGGTGGATGACTTGGCCCGGCGTCAGGTTCAGCCGGACGCGTTGGAGCAGGGTGGCCAGCACCAACACCAACTCCATCAGCGCGAACTGGTTGCCGATGCACTGACGTGGCCCACCGCCGAAAGGGAACCAGGCGAAGCGTGGACGCGCCTGCTCCCGTTCGGGAAGGAAGCGATCCGGGTCGAAGCCTTCAGGATTGTCCCAGATGCTCGGGTGCCGGTGTGTCACCCAGGGGGCGATCAATAGATGGGCGCCTTTGGGAATCCGGAATCCGCCCACGAGGTCCTCCTTGGTGGCGATTCGAGAGAGGGCCCATGCCGGTGGATAGAGCCGCAAGGATTCGTCCACCACGCGGTGGGTGAGTTCCAGCCGGGGCAGGTCCTCGTGCGTGGGGTTGCGGCCACCCAGTTCACGTGCCAGCTCCGACTCCATGTCCCTTCGCACGCCCGGGTGCTGGGACAACAGCATGATGGTCCATGCCAGCGCGCTCGCCGTCGTTTCATGGCCGGCGAGCAGCAGGGTCAGGACCTCGTCGCGGAGCTGCGAGTCGCTCATCCGCTCGCCCGTGTCATCATCGTGTGCCTCCATCATCATCTGCAGCAGGTCGTGGTGCTCGCCGCTCTCGCGTCGTCGCTTCGCGATGATGCCGTGCACCACGCGGTTGAGGCTGCCGACGTCTCGCTCGAACTGCCGATGGGCGGGAAGCGGAAGGCGCAAGGAAAGCGGCACGGGTTGTGTGAGCCGCTTGTAGACAAACACTTGCAGCCGGCTCATCACCGTCGCGATGTCATGCGTGGCGCTGCTGACATCGGCGCCGAACAGCGTCGAGCTGGCGATGCGAAGCGTCAGGCGGGTGAAGTCCTCGGCCACATTGAACGCGGCGCCCGTGTCGGCGCGGGCCTCCATCGTGGCGGCGAGGTCCGCAGCCGCGTCCACCATGGTCCTCGTGAAGCCCGCGACCCGTTGGCGATGGAAAGCGGGCTGCGCGAGTCGGCGTTGCCGCAGCCAATGGTCACCGTCGCTGGTGAGCAGGCCATGGCCCAGCAGTTCTTGAAGCACCCTGAATCCGCGTGACTGTTTGCTGTAGTTGCGCGCATGGTCTTGGAGGACGTGGCGCACGCCATCCGGGTGCGCCACCAGGACGAGGTCGGCGGGCCCCATGGGGAGGCGCACCACGTCGCCGTATTCCCGCGCCTGGGCTTGCAGGAAGTGGAGCGGGTCCTTTCTCAGGGCACGTAGATGTCCGATCAGCGGGGCTCCTGGTGACAGGGGCGGAAGGGGCGCGGCGGTCGACGCACCCGCTGGATGGATGGACATGGTCGCGAGCTCCCTTCCTGGCAACGAAGCCTCGTGCTGGGCATGGGGTGTTCATCCCCGGCGGCGAGCGCATCCGGGCCCGGCTCCGGCCCGTTGGAGGGCGCACGCTGGCGGACTACCATTGGCCTTTTCTTGACGAGGGAACGTTCTTGGAAACCCTGTTCCGAAATGGTCGCCTGGCGCTCGCCGCCGTGCTCGTCCTGGCCCTGTCGCCCATGGCCCTGGCCGCCGCGGGCAGTCCGCAACTCCAGGCCTTCTTCCAGCAGGACCTGACCAGCGCTGACTACCAGCAGAAGGTCTACTCGCGCGTCGCGGGGAAGTGGCGGCAACCCGGTGCCAAGGGCACGCCCGGTTTGGGGAAGAAGACGGTGGTCCGGGCCGTGATTGGCAGGGACGGCAAGCTCCTCTCCGCCGATGTGTCCACGGAGTCCGGTTCGAAGACGTGGGATGCCGCCGCGCTGTTGGCCGTGAAGAAGGCGGCGCCCTTCCCGCCGCTGCCGGCGAATTTCCCCGGTGCCACGCTGGACGCCCACTTCCACGTGGCCTGGGTGGCCGGGCCCTGAGCTCGGGCGACGCGCGGCGGTTGATTGGTGAGGGCACTCCCGGGCGGACACGCGGTATATGGTGCGCCCATGGCGACTCCTCATATCTCCGCTGCCCCTGGTGACTTCGCTGACGTGGTCCTCATGCCTGGCGACCCGCTCCGCGCTCGTTACATCTCCGACCGCTTCCTGGAAGGTGCCCGCGAGGTCACCTCCGTGCGCAACATGCTCGGCTTCACCGGGACCTTCCGGGGCCGGCGCGTGTCGGTGATGGGGCACGGCATGGGCGTTCCCTCCATCTCCATCTACGCCACCGAGCTCATCAAGACGTATGGGGTGCGCGTGATCATCCGCGTGGGCAGCTGCGGCGCGCTGAGCACCGACGTGAAGGTCCGGGAGGTCATCGTCGCGACGGGGGCCGGCACGGACTCCAACGTGAATCGGATGCGGCTGATGGGGCATGACTTCGCCGCGGTGGCGGACTTCACGCTCGCGCGCCGGGCCATGGAGGCGGCGGAGCGGCGCAACAAGCCTGTGCGCGCCGGCCCCGTCTTCACCTCCGACCTCTTCTACCACCCGCAGGAGCAGCTCAACGCCACCCTGGCGCGGATGGGTGTCCTGGCCGTCGAGATGGAGGTCGCCGGCCTCTACGGCGTGGCCGCGGAGTCGGGCGCCCGCGCGCTGGGGCTGCTCACGGTGTCGGACCACATCATCACCGGGGAGAGTCTCACGCCGCAGGAGCGGCAGACGACGTTCGACGAGATGATTGAACTCGCCCTGGACGTCGCACACGCCGAACCCACGCCGTAGCGCCTTGTTGGTGGGCAGGCGGGCAGGGGGCCTGTCCGCTCTGAAGGTACGAGAGGGCCGCTCTCGGAGCGCTTTCCAGCGCCGGGGGCGGCCAGATTTCCCGGACGGTGCTTTGTGCCCAGCGGGATTCCGGGCCATCCTCCGGCCCGGTGCGTTATCCAATCTGGCTCCTCCTCGTTTGCGCCGGCTGTGCCGCGCGTATTTCCCCCCACGCTGGCACTGCGCCGGCCGCCGCCGTGCGTGCCCAGGACTCCGTCCCCGTGGCCGCCGCCGAGCCGCTACCCGAGGCTCCTCCGCTGGCGTCCGCTTCCGCCACCGAGCCGGTGGCCCCGGTGGCGGAGGCTGCTTCCGCGCCCACGTCCACCGCGGATGACTGCGCGTTGAGCGCGGAGGACCTGGAGCCCGAGGAGGAGGAGCTGGCCGAGGGCGAGGGCGACGACGGCGAGAAGGAGACGCCGGACGCCGTGGCCGCGGGCGCCGCTTCGACAGGGCCGCTCTACTCGGCTGACATCTCCGATGAGGAGCTGGCGCGGCGGTGGAAGGACGAGATTTCCTCGCTGGGCTCCATGGCAGTGGGTTTCGCGCACAGCGGCCGGCTGGTGAACGCCAGGCAGTTCCCCCAGGGAGACGACTGGATCGTCGTCACTCCCGCGGGCGCCTGGGCCACCGAGGAGACCGTCAACTACCTGGCCGACGCCATCCGCGACGTGCGTGCCCGCTTCCCGAATGCGCCTCCGCTGCGGGTCAATGGGATGAGCCACAAGGAGGGCGGCCACATGCGCCCTCACAAGAGCCACCAGAACGGCCGTGACGTGGACGTGGGCTTCTACTACCCGACGGTGGACCCCATCCGGACCCGCGCGCGCGAGCACGTCATCGACGTGCGCATGAACTGGGAGTTCATCCGCTCGGTGCTCGTGAAGACGGACGTGCAGATGATTCTCGTCGACCGTCGCGTGCGGAAGGTCATCTACGACCACGCCGTGCGCGCGGGCGAGGACAAGGCGTGGTTGGACTCGATTTTCAATGACGGCCCCATGGGCATCGTCCGGCATGCCCGCGGCCACCGCGACCACTTCCACATCCGCTTCCACAATCCGCGTGCCCAGGAGCTGGGTCGTCGGGTGCAGCCGTTCCTGGCGCTCCAGCCGGAGCACAATGTGACGACGCACCGCATCCGGAACGGTGACACGCTGGGCGGCATCGCGCTCAAGTACGGGTCGTCGGTGGCGATGATCAAGAAGGCCAACCGGATGCGGAACAACTTCCTGCGCGCGGGGAACCGGCTGTCCGTGCCCCTGCGCGGGCCCTGCACGCACTGCCCGGTGCCGCCGCCGCTCGTGCTGCCCACCCGGCGCCTGCCCCCGAACGTGGTGGCGCCGGCGATGGTTGCCGCCGCTCCCGCGGCGAAGGCGGAGAATGGTTGTGTTCGGACTGAGGGGGCTGTGGCGCAGGGGGCGGCCACCGTCGTTCCCGCGGTGGGCGCGGCCTCCGTCGAGGCGGCATCGACTGTGTTGGCCTCCGCTCCCGTTGGGGAGTCGGCTCCCGTGGTGACGTCGGCTGTGGGGAACTCCGTGGATGCGGCTGCGGTGAAGCCTGCGGCCGGTGGGGCTCTGGACGTGGCTGCGGTGAAGCCTGCTGGAGGGACGTCCGTCAATGTGGCTTCGCCGGTGAAGCCCGCGAACGCCGTCAACGTGGCGTCGACGGTGGTTCCCGTCGCGGCGGAAGGTGCCCTGGCGACGACGCCTGCCGCCACGGATACCGCGGTGGCGCAGCCCGCTTCCGTCAAGGCGGCTCCGGCGGAGCAGACCGCTGCGTCCAGCCCGGCTCCGGCCATGCAGCCCACTGTCGTACCGACGCGCGAGAAGGGCGAGGGCGCCGCGGGCATCACTCACGGCCGCTGACCTGTCCTCCACCGGCCATGCAGGCTTGGGCCCCGTGTCTCCCATGTGGTGACACGGGGCTCGTTCGTTCCGGAGTGTGGTAGGCACGGGCCGTCCATGGCGTTTTCACCGCACAAGGGCCGTTCGCTGGCCCACAAGGCCCGTCAGCGCTCCCCCGGCCACCACTACAACGCGAGCTTCATGTCCGCCGCCGACCGCGCGGAGGCCCTGAGCTGGCTCGCGACGCTCCACCCGCTGTGGGAAGAGCGCTACTCCAAGCACTTCCCCCCGCCACCGGGGCAGTCCCAGCGGCGGCTGCTGCGGCCGGTGTATTGGCTCGGCAACTGGCAGTTCGCGTGCCTCGACTACTACCACCCGCCCAAGGGCATCCTGAACCGGTGCGTCCAGGCCGAGCCCTTTCCGGCGGTGCTCCAGCGCCAGGTGACGAAAATCGAGGAGCTGGCGCGGCGGATGTACCGCGGGCCGGACATGCCTCCCCGCTGGCACCTCAACACCTGCCTGGTGAACTTCTACGGGAGCCGGTTGGAGGACGGGCGCTGGGTGGACACCGCCCGAGTGGGCGAGCACAAGGACTTCGAGCCGGGCCCCGTGGCCTCGCTGTCCTTCGGTGAGCGTGCCCTCATCCAGTTCGTCACGTCCTCCCGCCCAGGCGAACGTGACGCGGTGGTGTTGGAGCAGTGGCTGGATGACGGCTCGCTCCAGCTCTTCGGCGGCGCGCGCTGGAAGGACCAGACGTTCCACCGCGTGCAGCGGGTGGACACGCGCACGGGCAAGACGCTGGCTCCGGAGCTGCCGGACTTCCGCACCCGCCGCATCAACCTGACGTTCCGCTACGTGCCGGACGAACACGTCATTCCGTTCGCCGCGCTCTCTCCCGAGGCGCGCGAGGACGTGCGGCCCTACATGGCGCAGCTCGCCCGGGGCAGCGCCTTCTTCCGCGATGCCCTCGCACGTGAGGCGCCGGGCACGCCGGCCTGACGCAGGGCCGCCCCCCGCCTACGAGCGGCGCTTTCCGTGCGAGCGCGCGTGCCGTCCCGGTGCCAGGTCCGGCGCGCGCTTCGACTGCCCGTGGTCCTTCTGCGGAGGACCCGGGTCCTTCTGCGCGGCGAGGAAGGCCTCCCACGCCTCCTTGAAGACGGGGTCCTCGCGCGGCACCTGGACGCGGGGAATCTCCGAGCGCATCAGGTGCTCGATGCGCGTGATGACCTGCCCCTCGCGCGTGGTGGCGAAGGTCGACGCGACACCGCTGGCGGCGGCTCGGGCCGTGCGGCCGATGCGGTGCACGTAGTCCTCGGCTGCATGGGGCAGGTCGTAGTTGATGACGTGGCCCACGTCCTCCACGTCGAGCCCACGCGCCGCGATGTCGGTGGCCACGAGGCAGCGGTAGGTGCCGTTCCGGAAGCCCTCCATGGCCTGCTTGCGCTGGTTCTGCGTGCGGTCCGCGTGCAACACCGCGGTCCGGTGTCCCGCGCGCTGGAGCGCCCGCTGGACCTTGTCCACGCGCTCCTTCGCCCGGGTGAACACCAGCGCCGTCGCCGAGTCCTGGGCCAGCAGGGTGAGCAGCAGCGGCGTCTTCTCCTCGGGACGGAGGAAGTACAGCCGTTGCTCGGCGCGCTCGGCGGGCGTGCCGCTGCGGGTGACCTCCAGGCGCACGGGCTTGTACAGCCGGCTCTTGGCGAAGCGGGTGACGTCGGGCCCGAGCGTCGCGGAGAACAGCAGCGTCTGCCGGCGGCGAGGCAGGTGGGCGACGATGCGTTCGAGCTGCGGCAGGAAGCCCATGTCGAGCATCCGGTCCGCTTCATCCAGCACGAGCGCTTCCAGGTGTGGGAAGCGGATGGCGGTGTTCTCCATCAGGTCCACCAGCCGCCCGGGCGTGGCGATGACGAAGGAAGGCAGCGTCTTCAGGGCGTTGACCTGCGCGCCCATGTCCTCACCGCCAATGACGGTGGCGTGCGTGAGGCGGCGGGGTTCCGCGAAGAAGCGCACCGGCTCCGCGATTTGCTGGACCAGCTCACGCGTGGGGGCCAGCACCAGCGCGAGCGTGCCCTTCTTCCCCGCGAGCCGTTCCACCAGGGGGAGGACATACGCGGCCGTCTTGCCCGTTCCGGTGGCCGCGCAGCCGATGACATCCCTCCCGGCGAGCGCTGGAGGGATGGCCTGCTGCTGGATGGGCGTGGGCTGCGTGAAACGCGCGCGGCGCAGGGCGCCCAGCGTCTCCCGCGAGAGGCCCAGATTGTCGAAGGTGTCGCTCACGGCTTGGGGGTACCACGTCGCGAGGCCTCGTGGGAAAGGGCCTCACGGGGCAGGCACCGTGATTCCCGCCCGCCAGGAGGGCATGATGGCCGGATTGGAACACCTGATGCCCTTCACACCGCTGCCGGTGGTCCTGGATACCAACGTGGTCCTGGACCTCTTCGTGTTCGATGACCCCTACACACGCCCGCTGGCCGAGGCCCTGGCGGCGAGGACGCTGACGGCCTGGACGGACGCGGACACGCTGGCGGAGCTGGGCTACGTGCTGGCCTCGCGCAACTTTCAACCCGGCCTGGGGGCGCCCCATCGGACCGCTGCGTTCGAGCGCTACCGGGCCCAGGTCCACATGGCGCCGTCCGCCGAGTCCGTGCCCACGCCGTCATTGCCCCGCTGCCGGGACCGGGACGACCAGAAGTTCCTGAGCCTGGCCGCGCGAGCCGGAGCGGCGTGGCTGGTGAGCAAGGACAAGCGGGTGCTCTCCATGGCGGACCGTGCGGGCCTGTCTTTCGCCATCCTCACGCCTCGGCAGGCCGTGGCCCGCCTACCACCCAGGGGGTAGATACACGCCGCCCGCTCCGGAACATCTTTCGCGTCGAGCTGCACATTCACTCGATTCCCAAGCGAGAGAACATGTTCCGGATTGCGATGGTCGTGGCGCTGGCCCTGTCCACCTTCGTTGGCTGTGGTGGCGATGACGACAACCCTGACGGCACGCCGCAGAAGGTGCAGTGTGATGCCTCGAACTGCGCGGGCTGCTGCTTCAACAATGTCTGTCAGACGGGGACGTCGACCTCCGCGTGCGGCAAGGCAGGGGCCACGTGTCGGGCGTGTGGCACCGCGCAGGTGTGCAAGGCGGACCAGACCTGCGGCGTGGACCCGGAGGGAGTCTGGCGCGTCCAGCCCGTCTCCGCCCAGATTGCCACCAGCAACAATGGCTCGGCGTGGGACGCCGACAGCTCACCGCCGGACGTGTTCGTCGAGATGGCCTGTCCGGGAGGCACGTCCGTGTTCATCTCGGACGTGGTGCAGAGCTACACGCCAGCGTGGACCACGGCCGGGTGTACGGCGCGAGCAAGCCAGTTGATGGCGGAGCAGTGGGCCTTCCGCCTCTGGGACGAGGACCTGGCGTCCGACGACACCATCACTGATGTCCTGGGCATGCGCTTCACCGAGCAGCACTTCGCCGCGGGCACCGTCACGATCGGTGCTTCTGGCGGCATGACGTCGCTGACGGTGCAGCTCCAGAAGCAGCCCTGAGCACGGCGGCTGAAGCGCACACGGCAGACCCGGACAGGGTTGTCGGGTCCGCCGTGTGCGTCGATACGCTGAAGCGGCTCAGGCCCGAGGCGCCGGGCGGTAGCGCAGCACCTGGACCCGGGTCTCGGAGACGAGGAAGCTGGTGATGGTGGTCGGGCTCGCCTTGCCGTTCGACTCGCCCCAGTCGATGACATGGATGCGCAGGGCGACGGTGCCCTCCATCATCATGTCTGTGTGGTCGTTCGTGAGCACGACATCTGCTTTCTCGCCCGCGTAGGTGACGAGCGTCTGACGGAAGGCGTACCAGGACTCACGGCTCCCGGAGAGCTCGGACTTGCCACGCAGGAATGCCGTGGGGCGGGCGAGTGAGCCCAGGAGGAAGTCGCCGCCAGTGACCTGGTGCTTGAGCTTCTCCGACGCGGGGAGGTTGGGGTCGTCGCAGCCCATGCACTCGTCCGCGCAGGAGCAATCGTAGCTGTCCTCGCGGGTCCCCGCGCGGCGCTTCTCGCACTTGCTGATGCAGGCCTTGGTCTGCTGGGCCTCCTTCTTGTCCAGCTTCTCGATGCTCGCCAGCATCTGCGCCTGGCTGGCATCCGCCTCGAAGAAGGACGCGTCTCCCAGGTGGAGCAGCCCCGCGATGCGCACGATGCCGTCGCTCTCCATTGCGGACAGGGCCGTGCGCGCCGAGGTCGTCTGGGCCTTGGGCTGCGCCGGCTTGACGCGTGTCCACTTCGCGCGCGCCTCGGAGTCCTGGCCCTCGTAGTCGAGGCTCGCGCGGTCGAAGAGCTCGGCCACCTTCTTCGCGCGGTCCAGCGCCGACTTGTAGCTGTCCTTCACCGGAACCGTGGAGAACAGTCCGACGGCGTAGGTATTTCCCCGAGGAGGCTCACCCTCCTCGTAGGAGCGCTCCAGCGTGAGCAGCTTCTCCACCTCGTAGCGGGGCGCCCACTCCATCTTGGCGGCGCTACCGCTGCGGGCGGCGGCCTGCTTTCGCTCGAGCGCGAAGGCGCGGACCTGCTCGAAGGCCGCGGCCTCCGCCTCCGGCTTGTAGGGGTCTTCCCCCTCCACGTACACGCGGAAGTCACTGAGACAGGTGTCGTCGTAGGACGTCCCGGGATAGGTGGAGACGAGCGTGAGCCGCACGCCGTGGACCTTGTTCGGGACGGGCAGGCGGACTTCCTGCCAGCCGAGGACGTCCTTCAGCTCCATCTCCAGCGCGGTGCCCGTCGTCTGGGGGCCCGTCTCTCCCTGGACCAGCGGCTCCAGCTTCACCTTGCGAGGCCGAGCGTTGGCGCGGAAGAGCTTTTCGGACTTCTGGAAGCCATTGCGAAGGAACAGGCGGTACGTCTTCGCGCGCGACAGCTCCGGTCCCCACCATTCAATGGCCTCGCCCTCGCCGCGGCCTTTGGCGCCTTCCACCCAGGCGGTGGCCGGGTCGTCATCCGCGATGTAGAGCGGCAGATAATTCTGGGCGTGCTTGTTCCAGCCGTTCTCCAGGAAGGAGGAGGCCGTCACACGGCGGGGATGCAGCCGGTTCGCCGAGCCCGCATTGGGTTCGAGCATGACAGGCGGCGTCGCGGCGAGGAGGAGCGACAGGAGAATCATGGCGTGCGTTCCTTCGGGGTGTGTGACGACGGAAAAGGTTGAAGGGGCTCGGCCCAGAGCACGAGCTGGGACAGGCCCGGCGGGTAGAGCCCGGAGTCTTCCTGCTCGCGGGACACGAGGTGGTAGACGACGCGCGCGTAGCGTGCCCCCTTGGGGAGCAGCACCTGGCGTGTCTCTCCGGGCAGCAAGCGCGTGTCCTTCACCGCGCCCAGGTGGGGCAGGGGCTCGTGGGGCCACTCCCGGACCTCCAGGCTGCGGCCGAACGTGGCCACGGTGCGGGAGGTTTCGAAGAGGGGGCCCTCGGAGACTTCCACGCTCACCCAGCGCATGACGTCACCCGAGGGAAAGGCATGGCCCACCTCGCGCGTGGAGATGCGGAGAAATGCGCTCGCCTGTACGACCCGGAGCGCGGCCTTGAGGGACTCGGTGCGTCGCGTGCCTCCGAAGCCGTGGTCTCCCTGGGGCATGTGGCAGGACGTGCAATGGCGCGTGTCACCGCTCTGGGTCTGCCAGCGGCGCCACTCTCCCACCGTGTCCTGTTGAAGCTGCGTGGGGGACAGCCGCACCCGCTGGCCCGCGCTCGTCAGCACGGGGAAGCCGAACTGGTGACAGCCCGCACAGGGCATTCCAGGCGCCTGTCCTTCGTTCCCCGTGGGTGCATGGCAGCCGGCGCAGGTGACACCGTGCTCCTCGGGAGGACTGTCCTTGGGAAGCGGGCCCCGCTCCAGGTTCCGGGCGAGCGGCGCGTGACATTGCACACACCAGCCGGGCCGGTCCTCGGTCAACGCGACCTGGAAGACGTCATCCGTGCGGGCCGTGGCGTGCCCGCTGTGTCGCCAGGAATCCACCTGGACGGCGTGGCATTCCGCGCAGCGCTGGACATTCCAGTCCGGCAGGCCATGCGGCGCGGGTCCCACGTCCATGCGCGCGGTGCCTTTGGGAAAACGCGACGTGGGGGCTGTGGCCAGCAGCGAACAGGTGAAGAGGACGAGCACGGACACGGTGGCCCGCACTGTAGGCGTGATTGGGAGGGGCGCGATACAACGCCTCACCTATGAGAGCCTATGAAATCCAAGCAGGGTTTGGGTTGGACAAGCTGGTGCAGGTCGAGCGGCCGGACCCGACTCCAGGCCCCATGCAGGTGCGGGTGCGCGTGAAGGCCACGAGCCTCAACTCCCGTGACTTGATGATGGTGGAGGGTCGTTACAACCCCCGGCAGAAGCTGCCACTCATTCCCAACTCGGACGCGGCGGGCGTCGTGGATGCGGTAGGCCCGGGTGTGACGCGGGTGAAGCCTGGTGACCGGGTGATGAGCCTCTTTTCCCAGGCCTGGAGCGCCGGAGAGCCCACGCGGGCGGCGCAGGTGAGCACGCTGGGAGGACCGTTGGACGGTGCCCTCGCGGACACGGTGCTGTTGCACGAGGACGGCGCGGTGCCTACGCCCGCCTATCTCTCCGATGAAGAGGCTGCGACGCTGCCGTGCGCGGCCGTGACGGCGTGGAGCGCGCTGGTCACCCATGGGGCACTCAAGGCGGGGGACACCGTCTTGCTTCAGGGCACCGGTGGCGTGTCCATCTTCGCGTTGCAGATTGCCAGGCTGCTGGGCGCGCGAATCATCATCACCTCCAGCAGTGACGCCAAGCTGGCGCGAGCCCGGACGCTCGGCGCGCATGAAGGCATCAACTACGGGACGACGCCGGACTGGGACAAGGCGGCGCGCGCGCTGACGGGAGGCGTGGGCGTGGACCACGTGGTGGAAGTGGGTGGGGCGGGGACCTTCGAGAAGTCGCTGCGCGCGGTCCGGCCCGGCGGCACGGTGTCTGTGATTGGCGTGCTCAGCGGTGGTGCGGGGACGGTGCCGCTGACGCCCATCCTCATGCAGAACCTGCGGGTGCAGGGCATCTTCGTGGGCCACCGGCAGAGCTTCGACGCGCTCAACCGGGCCTTCGCGTTGCACACCGTTCGCCCGGTGGTGGACCGCGTCTTCGAGTTCTCCGAGGCACGCGCTGCTTTCGAGCACCTCAAGAGAGGGGCGCACTTCGGGAAGGTGGTCGTCCGGGTGGGGTGAGGCAGTCCCCATCGCCAGACGCGCGCATCCCTGACGCCGCTTCGTCCGGGCACCGGCATTGTCCCGCCGGTGCCATGCACGAGGTCATCGAAGTCGGGCCCCGGAGTTCGCTCCGGGAGCCCCGAATGACGGCTCAGGAACCCGCTTCGTGCGAGCCTGGGTCGGACGATGAGGCCGGGCGGGCCACGTAGGAGACCTGGGGCCCGCCAGTCCGCGGTGAACGCGGACCTCCGCGGCCCTGGGACTGGCGCGGCTGTCGAGGCCCACCCTCGTTGCCGCCATTGCCCGGACGGGATTCCCGGACGGTGTTCTGCGCGGGAGCGCCTGGTATGGACCGAGTCTCGACGACAGGCTCGGGCCTGCCATTGCCGCGCCGGTCGTTCCGGTCGGAGCGAGCCCCTCCACCGCGAGGACCCCTCGAGTTCGTCGGTGAGGCGAAGGCGTCGCCACGAGGCTCGGTCCGTGGTGGACGGCCGTTGTCGAACACACGCTGCTCATTGCCGGGCACGCTTGGATTGCCACCGCGCGGGTTGGCGCGGGGAGGCCGGCCATTGCGTTGTTCGTTCTGGCGGGGGCCGCTCGAGGGCGCGCTGTTCGCGAGTGGCTCATTCGGCTGGGAACCGCCCATGCCTCTGCCGTGCGCACGCGCGTCATTCTGGCGGGGGCCGTTCTGGAACCTGCTGTTCGCACGAGGCTCATTCGCGCGCGGACCGCCATTCGAGCCACGAGGCTCATTCGTGCGCGGACCGCCATTCGAGCCACGAGGCTCATTCGTGCGCGGACCGCCAAGCGAGCCACGAGGCTCATTCGCGCGCGGGCCGCCCTGGACGCCACCACTCGCACGCGGCTCGCTTGGGCGCCCAGGCGCACCGCCGCCCGTCCGCTGCCCACTCTGGGGCGGCCGTGCGCCGTTGCCTCCACCCCTCGGCGGAGGCCGACCTCCTCCAAAACCCCGGTTGCGCCCGCCCCGAGGCGGAGGTGCCGCCACCGCGGGCTTGCCACGCTCACCGCCACCCTGCCTGAGCACCAGCGCCTCCAGTTCCCGGAGCTCGGCCTCGGCGGCCTCTTCGGGCGTCATGTCGCGCTGGGGGGCGGCGGCTTGCTCGACCGGTGCGGGCGGCGGCGGACGGAACCCGCCTCTGCGCTCGTCACCCTGGGGCTGGAACCCCTGGTTCCGAGGACCTCCGCGACCGTGATGGCGAGGCCCCTCCCGGAAATTGCCCGACGGCACGAAGTCCTGGGTGAGCTCCCGGCGCACGTAGGCATTCCAGATTTCGCTCGTGTCGCTCGCGATGCTGTGCAGCCAGGGCGCGGTGCTCGCGAGGAAGTTGCGGACGTTGTCCAGGTCGCGCCGGAAATAGAACTCCGCGCGGTTGTTGCGAGCAGCCGCCACCGTCTGCGGGAAGTCGATGATGACCGGCCCCGCATAGCTCATGAGGATGTTGTACGGGGACAGGTCGCCGTGGATGAGGTCGGCGCACAGCATGTTGATGACCTGCGCTCGCAGGTCCACGTAGAGGGCGTGCGCGTCCTCGGGGGTGCTGGGGGGGGCTTCCACCTGTCTCTTATACCCATCT